>JAAYZY010000501.1 GCA_012514615.1 Chloroflexota bacterium
CATCCGTTTCCGCCGCGCTGCTGCGCCGGAACCGGCCGCCAGCGGGCCCAAGACGATCCTGCACTACGTCCTGTTCGGGCCGCCGGAACGCCCGGAGACCCAGGCCGACCTGTGCATGGCCGTGGGCTACCTGCTGCGCTTCGCTCCCACCTTCGGCTTCTCCCCCGACGAGGCGCTCCACGCCGACCTGGTGGCCATCGTGGGCGGGGAGGAGGCGGTGAGCGCAGCGGCAGAGGAGCATCTGCGCGCCGCAGGCTGCCGCGTCTTCCGTGTGGCAGGCGCCAGCCGCGAGGTAGATGCGCGGCTCACCGAGCTGGAAGAAAGGGGAACGCCCTTCCCCGACGCATAGGAGACCATCTGCATGCCGCCAGACCCTGCCCCCGCTCTGGCTTCCTCACCAGCCCGCCCTGCTGCCCGGGGTGAGTGGCTGGCCGTGGCCGCGCTCACGCTGTTGGCCGCGGCCCTGCGCTTCCCCCTGCTGGAGAGCGTGCCGCCCGGATTCCACTTCGATGAAGCTTACGAGGCCGTGGAAGCGCTGCGGGTCCTGCAGCAGCCGGACTACCGCCCCATCTTCTTCACCGGCAACTTCGGTGTCGAGCCGGTCTTCATCTACCTCACCGCCTTGGCCTTTCGCCTCTTTGGGGCCAGCCCCCTGGCCATGCGCGCCGTGGCCGCGTTGGCTGGTTCCCTCACCGTGCCGGCGCTCTACCTGCTGGGTCGGGCCATGCGCCGGGCCGATCCTACCCTGCCGCGCTTCTTTCCTTTGGCGGCCGCGGCGGCCCTGGCCGGCCTGTTCTGGCACCTCTTCTACAGCCGTGTGGGCATCGAGCCTGTCTTGGTGCCGCTGTTCGCCACGCTGACCTTCGCCTGCTTCTGGTGGGGCGTCGCCGATGGCGGCTGGGGCCCGTGGCTGGGCGCTGGGGTCTGCCTGGCCCTCTGCACCTACGCCTACCCAGCCGGGCGCATGGCGCCGCTGCTCTTCGCGGCGGCGGCCGCTTGGGGGCTCCTGTGCGCCTGGGGACCCTGGCGCAAGCGGCTGGGCGGCCTGCTGCTGGTGGGCCTGGCCGCGGCGGCGCTGCTAGCGCCCCTGGCTTGGTTCTTCTACCAGCAGCCGGACCTGCTGACCCTGCGCGCCAGCCAAGTGGCCGTGGCCGGCCAAGAGACCGGCTCCTTGGGCGATAACATCCTGCGCACCTTGGGCATGTTCAGCCTGCGCGGCGACCCTGACCCCCGCAACAACCTGCCTGGCCGCCCGGTGCTGGACCTCTTCTTGGCTCTGCCGTTCTACGGCGGGTTGCTGCTGGCCTTGCGCTGGGTGCGTCGGCCGGTCTGGGGCAGCCTCCTCCTCTGGCTGGGGGTCATGCTGCTGCCCACCGCCCTCACCGAATACCCGCCGCACTTCCGCCGGGCCATCGGTGCGGCGCCGGCTGTGGCCATGCTGGCCGGCCTGGGCGCGGCCGCGGCCCTGGATGCGGTGCGCCCACTGGCGGCTGGGCGGCGCGCTCAATCCGGGCCAGCGCTCTGGTGGGGCGCTTGTCTGCTCGTCCTGGCGCTTTGGGGCGGCAGCGTGGCCCAGGCGGCGCGGGATTACTTCGTCGCCTGGGGGCAGAGCCCGGCCGTCTTCTACGCCTACGACGAGGGGCTCTGGGCCCTGGGCCAGCGGCTGCGCGGTCTGGACGGCGAGCGGGTCTACCTTTCGCCGCGCTCGCCCGAGCACTACACCTTGGGCTTTGCCCTGTGGGGCCAGCCCACCCTGCCCCGGGCCTTTGACGGGCGGCACGGGCTGGTGCTGCCCCGGGCTTCTGCTGAGGGAGATGCCTGGTATGCCGTGGTGACCCATGAAGACTGGCGCTTCCCGCTGCTCCTGGAGCCGTTCCTGCCCGGGGCGCGCTTGGAAGAGCAGATCCTGGACGGCGAAGGCCGGGTCTACGCCCAGGTCTGGCGCTTGCCGGCGGGCCAGGGCGTAGACCCGGCCCCGACCCCGGCCATGGAGGTGCGCTTCGGCGAGGCCTTGGTGTTGCGGGGCTACAGCGTGGAGCCAAAGCTTCCCGAGCCGGGCAAGAGCCTCTACCTCACCCTCTACTGGCAGGCCCTGGCTCCGGTGGCGCAAGACTACACTGTCTTCACCCACCTGCTGGGTCCCCACAACCCAGCCAGCGGCGGCCCGGTCTGGGCCGGGCACGATGGGCAGCCGCTGGGCGGCAGCTACCCGACTTCCCGCTGGGCCACCGACGAGTGGATTGTGGATCAGCACGAGTGGCAGGTGCCGGCCGACACGCCTCGGGGCTCCTACGACATCGAAGTGGGCCTCTACCGCTTGGAGACAGGGGAACGCCTGCCGGTTCAGGTGGCCGGTCGGCAGGTGGGCGATCACGTGGTGCTGGGGCGTCTGGCCGTGGCGCCGCCCTGCCCCTCCTGTCGCGAGTAGGCCCGGCTTTGGGGGTGTCGGCAGTGGACGTGCGCCTCTCGCTTTCACCCCGGATGCGGTATAATGGCAAGGGATGCTTGGGGCGGGAGGGGGTGCCGTGAGACAGGTGGGGCAGCTCCTGCTGGCTGCGGTGGGGCTGGTCGCCTTGGGGCTGCTGGCGGTGCCTTTGGCGGTGCCCCTGCCGCCGGCCGCGGGCACCGCGTTGCCAGGCCTGCTGGCTGACCCCGACAGCAGGTTCGTGGAAGTCAACGGGCTCTCCGTGCACTACAAAGAGGCCGGAGGCGGCGAGCCGAACCTGATCCTGCTGCATGGTTTCGGGGCCAGCCTCTTCTCGTGGCAGCAGGTGGTCGAGCCGCTGGGCAGCCTGGGGAGGGTCGTCTCGTTTGACCGGCCGGCCTTCGGGCTCACCGAGCGCCCCCTGCCCGGCCAGTGGCAGGGCCAGAGCCCCTACAGCAGCGAGGCGCAGGTCGCTCTCACCGTGGGGTTGATGGATGCCCTGGGGATGGAGCAGGCCGTCTTGGTGGGCAACTCGGCCGGCGGTACGGTGGCGGTGCGCACCGCGCTGGAGCACCCCGAACGGGTACAGGCGTTGGTGTTGGTGGATGCCGCCATCTACGCCGGGGGCGGCTCGCCCACGTGGCTGACGCCGCTGTTCCGCACGCCCCAGGGGCGCTGGTGGGGCCCCTTCGTGCTGCGGCAGCTCCTGCCGACGCGAGGCGACGACCTGATTCGCTCGGCCTGGTACGACGAGAGCAGGGTTGCCGAGGCGACCCTGGCTGGCTACCGCAAGCCGCTGCAAGCCCATCACTGGGACCGTGCCCTGTGGGAGCTGGTGGCCGCCAGCAGCGCCTCCGACTTGGGGGAGCGCTTGGCCCAGGTGACGGTGCCCAGCGTGGTGATCACCGGCGACAGCGACGCCTGGGTACCCACAGAACAGAGTATCCGCCTGGCCGGCGAGCTGCCCAACGCCCGCTTGGCTGTGCTGCCCGACTGCGGCCACGTGCCTCAAGAGGAGTGCCCGGGGCCTTTCCTGGAGGCGCTGAGCCAGTTCCTGGGCGATGCGCCCTGGACCAGCCCATAGCTTGCTTGGCCAACCAGGGCCGAGACCAATCTGCAAGGAAGCGAGGAAGACGACAAGAAAACATATGGACTTAGCGATTATTGTCCACGGTGGAGCCTGGGAGATCCCTGAAGAACTGCACGAGGCGCACATCGCCGGCTGCCGCCGGGCGGCACAGGATGGCTGGGCGGTGCTGACCCGGGGCGGCTCGGCCCTGGAGGCGGTGGAGGCGGCCGTGGCCAGCATGGAAGACGACCCTGTCTTCGATGCCGGGCGCGGGTCGTGCCTCAACGCCGCCGGCCAGATCGAGCTGGACGCTGGGCTGATGAACGGCGGCGACATGCGGGTGGGCGCGGTGGCTGCAGTGCAAGACATCGCCAACCCGATCCGCCTGGCCCGGCTGGTGCTGGAGAAGAGCCCCAGCATCCTCTTGGCCGGCTATGGGGCGCAGCTCTTCGCCCAGGAGATGGGCATGCCCCTGGTCCCACCGCAAAGCCTGGTGGTGGAGCGGGAGCAGCAGCGCTGGGAGCAGTTGCGCCACGAAGCCGGCTTCCAGGTGCAGGACGCCTTTGGCAAGTCTGACACGGTGGGGGCGGTGGCGCTGGATGCCCGGGGCAACCTGGCGTCGGGCACCTCGACCGGCGGGGTGCCGTTCAAGCGGCCGGGCCGTATAGGCGACGTGCCCCAGGTGGGCTGCGGGTTCTACGCCGACAACGGCATCGGCGGCGTCTCTTGCACCGGGTGGGGCGAGAGCATCGCCAAGGTGGTGCTGGCCAAGACGGCGCTGGACCTGCTGGGGCAGACCGCCGACGCCCAGTTGGCGGCGCGCCTGGCCATCGAGATCCTTGCCGGCAAGGTGCGTGGCCTGGGCGGTCTCATCCTGCTGGATACCCATGGCCGGCCCGGCTGGGCCTACAACACGCCCCACATGGCCATGGCCTACCAGCTGCCGGGTATGGACGAGCCACGGGCGCAGGTGCGTTAGGGAGCAGGCAGGGGACCTGGCGCGACCCAAACGGCCGGGCGCGGCTGAGCATGTGTGGGAAGAAGAGGGGCTGCACTCAGCAGATCGGCGCTGGGGCAGCCCCTCTGTCTGTGGCGGCGTGCGCGCGCAGCTCCCACCCCGCCCCAAAGCGCTGGCGCCCCGCGAGAACGGGCAGCTCCCCGCTCGGTGAGGGGTGAGGCAAGGTTCTGCAGTAGGCTTACTTCTCCGTCTCTTCCTTCGGTTCGGCGGCAGGGTTGGACTTGTCTTCCTGCGCCTTGCGGAACTCGCGGATGCTCTTGCCCACAGCCCCGCCGATCTCCGGCAGCCTTCCGACGCCGAAGACAATGATGATGATCACCAGGATGATGAGCAGTTCTGGTACGCCAAGATGTGGGATCAACTCGAGACCTCCTCCAAGGGTGTTGTCGATTTCTCGCCAGGGTTGGCGCGAGCAAGTTCATCTTTCGGGCGGCGGTCTGTGGCAGACTTCTGGCGAGACTCTTCCCAGGCCAGGGCCAGGGCCCGTTCGGCCAACGCCGTCAGCAGAGGGTGTTCCCCTCGCCCTTCTATCGATAGCCCCAGGGCCGCTGCCAGGGCCAGTTCTGCCAGGCCGCCGGCGCCGGCCAAACGCAGCCACTCGCTGTTGGCCAGCAGGCTGCGGCGGGTGCTCTCCAGATGCTGGGCATCCCAGTGGCCTTCCACAAAGCGCTTCACCAGCTCCGCCCCGGCAGCCGTGCGCTGGCTGGGCGCGCCTGTCCCGTGCCAACCGCTCAGCAACGCGGCAGCCCCGTGGCCACCCGATGGCCAAGCGTCGAAGGCTGGGTGGGCCAGAAGCTGGCCGCTTTGGGCGAGCAGCGCCTGCGCTCGCTCTGGGGACAGATCGGCCTGAGGCTGCGGTGTGGGTTGCGGCAGGTCATAGCCCCAGATGCTGTGTCCCCAAACACGGTAGCCCCAGGGCAGGCAGCCAGCCTGAGCCAGCGCCTGGGCCACCCCTTCTTCCATCCAACGCACGGCGTAGGCCGGCTCCGCTTCCAGCAACATCAGCGCTTCACCCCGCCACGGCAGGCTCAGGCGGTGCACCGCGCCCACTTGGGGCGCCCACTGCAGCGGCATCTCAGCCAGGGCCGGCACTCCTACGCATTCGGTGATGCCCTGGGCCATATCCAGCATCACGGTGACCAGGTTCACCACCCTGTCTGGGTGCACCACCTCCAGCACCCAGATGGAGAAGTTGCCCTGGTCGTCGGCTGGGCTCACCAGCAGCCGACAGTGCTCCTCCAACGGCGTCTTGGGCTGGGCCGGCACCCCGGCCATCAGCAGTTTGCGCTGGGCTCGCTGCGCCCAAGGCCGCCGCTCCTGGGGCAGGCATGGGGCCAAGCTCTCCAGGGCCTGCACGGCAGTCGGCATGCGGATCGTGCCTAGGATGCGCAGCGCCTCGCTGGCGACCTCGCTGCGGGGGTCCAGCGCCAGCAGGCGCAGCGGCTCTACCACCGTGGCCGGCTCCATGGTCTCCGCGGCCTGCAGCACCAGCAGGGCCACCTCGGTGGTCTCTTGCTCCAGGCTGCGCAGGTATTCCACGTAGACCTGGCGGTCGCTCTCGGCCCCCACAGCGGCCTCCCGCAGCGACTGCCGAGCCACCTCCAGCGGGTCGACCAGCTCCAGGTAAAGATCGTCGCCGATCTCCTCGTCCAAGAACCGTTCCAGGATCATCAGTGCGGTGGCCCGCTCTTGGTCTGAGCGGCCCGGCTCCATCACCACTTCCCGCAGGGCGTAGGAGATCTCTTCGTGGGCCAGATGGCTGGCCACGGCCCCCAAGGCGGCCCGAAACCGCTGGTCGGACGTGCCCAGGTTGGCCACCAGAACCGGCACCACCTGAGCGCCCTGACGGGCGATCCGTTGGGCCATGGCTTCGAACTCCGACGCCGTCGGCGCCTCCAGCATCTCCCGCAGGGCGGCCTCGATGCGCAGGCGATGGCGCAGGCTGGTGATGATCTTCCCTCGTTCTCCATTCACGGGGAGTTTATAGCATAGCAGGGGGTGTGCAACAAGTCGGCCCAAGCCGGCGCGCTGCCTCTCCTCGCTTCCGGCCCTGTAGCACTTGATTTTATGGCAACTTGTGGTACAATAGAGGTGTACTGGGGGGAATGGCCGTGCGCATGGCGTCCGGCTTCCTGGCCGCACCACGCGCGTTCTTCGGAGCAGAAGGGGATGTACCTATGGAGCCAAAGGTCGCAGATTTCCTAGAGTATCTTGCCAGCGAAAAGGGCTATTCGGCCAA
>JAAYZY010000502.1 GCA_012514615.1 Chloroflexota bacterium
ACGGACGATCCATGTGAGGGAGAACCATGACCGAAGAGCAGGCGGTCGTCCGGGCCGGTCGCCAGCCGGCGACCATCGACTCGCTGGCCGCGGACCTGGCCGCGTTGGGGGTGCAGCCGGGGATGACGTTGCTGGTGCACTCGTCCCTCAGCGCCCTTGGCTGGGTCTGCGGGGGTCCGCAGGCGGTGGTGTTGGCCCTGCAGGCGGCCTTGGGGGCTGCAGGCGCCTTGGTGATGCCGACCCACTCCGGCGAGCGCTCCGACCCGGCGGCGTGGGAGGACCCTCCCGTACCTGAGGGGTGGTGGGAGACCATCCGTCAGACCATGCCGCCCTTCGACCCCGACCTGACCCCCTCGCGGGGCATGGGGGCCATCCCAGAGTGCTTCCGCAAGGGGGCGGGCGTGCGGCGCAGCCTTCATCCCCAGTATTCCTTTGCTGCTTGGGGGCGCCACGCAGAGCGGATCACCGCCGGCCATACCCTGGAAGCGGCGCTGGGCGAAGGTTCCCCGCTGGGGCACCTGTATGCCCTGGACGCTTGGGTGCTGCTGCTGGGGGTGGGGCATGGCAACAACACCTCCCTGCATCTGGCTGAGGAGCGCGCCGACTACCCGACCAAGCAGGTGGAACAGGCCGGCACGGTGGCTCTGGTGGGTGGGCGGCGCTGCTGGGTGACGTACCCATCGGTGCGTTACGATAGCGGCGACTTCGACGAGATCCGCGCGGCCTTTGCCCAAGACACGGGATCCGAGCAGCAGGGTCGGGTGGCTCAGGCCCAGGCCCGGCTCTTCCCACAGCGGGCCGCCGTGGACTACGCTGTGGGCTGGCTGCAGCGGAACCGGCGGTAGGGCGACGGCCGGTGGTGCCGTCCTGAGGCTAGGGGCGGTCGTTGGCGGGCGCGTCTGCTGGCCGCCGGAAGAGGCTGCGCCCTTGGTGAATGGTGATCAAGGCGGTGCGCACGCGGTCGCAGAGAGCGACCTGGGAACCCTGCCGTTCGGCCTGAGCTAGCAGCGCGACGTGCAGCTTTGCCCTGGCGTCGCTGTCCACGTGGAGGTGTCGGGCCCACCAATCGGTGAGGGCCTCCTCGCTGTCGAAGATGTAGTTGGCGCTGGTCTGCAAGATCTCCGCGTCGGCGTACAGACCCATCTCCAACAGCACGGGGTAGAGATCGCCGAAGTGCGCGGGCGAGGCCGGCGGTCGGCTGGCGAAGCGCCGCAGCGCCTGCTGCCGCGCGGTGCGGTCGCCTGTGCCGATGAGGATGACCGTGTGCTCGGCCATCTGCGCCAAGCGCGCCACCACAGCGTCGACAGCGAGGACGTTGTAGAGTGAGTGGGCGGCCATGGCCAACTGGAAGGGGCCCGGGAGTTGGTCCAGAACCTCTTCGATGCGTTGAGGGATCAGGCAGACGTTTCCCATGCCTGCCCGGGCCAGGTTGTGGCGGAGTGCGCTGCACATGTTGTGGGAGGGCTCCACCGCCACCACCTCGCGCACCTGACGCGCCAGCGGCACGGTAAAGGCGCCAGTGCCTGGCCCGATCTCCAGAACGCGGGCGTCAGGGGCGAGGTAGGCGGCCAGCCTGGGCAGAACGACCTCCACGTAGTCGTTGTTGGCCACCCATTGGTCGTACCAAGCCGCGGTGCGCTGCCAGAGCGCTTCTTCCGGCTCGCCTCGCCGATCGCGACAGGACAAGACTCGCTGCTGCCAGTTCTCCAGTGCCGTCACCGTCGTCTCCTCAACCTCTGCTGGCCGCGGCCTCAGCGCTCACTTCACTGCGGGGGATGGGCGCTCTGGGGGTCCAGGACGTCTCGTAGGCCGTCGCCCAGCAGGTTCGCCGAGAGCACCGCCAACGAGATGCATGCCCCAGGGTAGACCATCAGCAGGGGCGCCTTCTGGATGTAGACCCGAGCGTAGTTCAGCATGGAGCCCCACTCGGCGTGGGGCAGGGGCACGCCGAGCCCGATGAAGCTGAGCCCACAGATGCCCAGGATGGCGCTGCCCAAGTCCAACGTGGCCAAGACCACCACCGGCCCCACCACGTTGGGCAGCAGGTGGCGGGCCATGATGCGGCGGTCGTTGGCGCCCAAAGAGCGGGCTGCCTCCACGTAGGGCTGCTCACGCAGGGAAAGGACCAGGCTGCGGACAACGCGGGCGAAACCGGCCCAGCGGACCAGGACCATGGCCAGGACTACGTTCTGCAGCCCCGGCCCCAGCATGCCGGCCACCACCAAAGCGAGGATGAAGCTCGGCAGCGCCAAGAGGATATCCACCAGGCGCATGGCCAGCTCGTCCACCCAGCCGCCGTAGAAGCCGGCGGCGGTGCCCACGGCGATGCCGACGGCGGTCACCAGGGCCACCACCGCGCCGGCCGCGCCCAAGGAGGCGCGGCTTCCGTACAGCAGGCGGCTCAAGGTGTCCCGCCCCAAGTGATCGGTGCCCAGCAGGTGCTGGCCGCTCGCGCCGGCCAGGGCATTGCCCACGTTGATGGCCAGGGGGTCGTGGGGTGCGATCCACGGGGCCAGGGCGGCCGCGGTCACCAGCAGGCCGAGGATCACGGCGCCGAGCATGGCCGTGGGGCTGCGCCACAAGGCCAGCCTGGCAGCGCGGGGGTACCCTGCAGCCTCATGCCGCTCCGATACCCTGGCGGCCCCTCTGAACGCGAGCGTCGCCGCCCGCTGCATCCCAGTGTCCATCACGAAGCCTTCCCGCGGTACTGGATGCGTGGGTCCAGCAGGCGGTAGACCACGTCCACCGCGAAGTTGGTGCAGACGAAGACCAGCCCCATGAGCAAAGCGAACCCCTGGATGACCGGGAAGTCCCGGGCCAAGATGGAGCGGATGATGAACTGGCCCAGCCCCGGCCAGGCGAAGACCGTCTCGATGATCACAGCGCCACCCACCAGGTGCCCGAACTGCAGCCCCAGGACGGTGACCACCGGCAACAGGGATGGCTTGAGCGCATGGCCCAGGATCACCGCCCGGCCGGGCAGGCCCTTGGCGTGGGCTGTGCGGATGTAGTCCTGCCCCAGCACCTCCAGCAGACTGGCGCGCACCAGGCGAGTGAGGATGGCCGATGCCCCCACACCGAGGGAGAGTGAGGGCAGGAGCAGGTGCGCTCGGCTGCCGCGGCCCATGGCCGGCAGCCACCCCAGCTCCACGGCGAAGAGCAGGATAAGCAGGGCGCCCAACCAGAAGGAGGGCACCGACGCACCCAAGAGGGCCAGGGCGCGGCTGGCGTGGTCGGCCAGGCTGCCGCGGCGCACTGCCGCCAGGATGCCCACCGGCAAGGCGATGAGCAGCCCCACGGCCAGTCCCCCGGCGGCCAACTCCAGGGTGGCCGGCAGCCGATCGACCAGCTCCTGCGCCACCGGCTCGCCAGAGCGCAGCGAGCGCCCCAAGTCGCCGGTCAACACCCGTTGCAGCCAGGCCAGGTACTGCAGCGGCCAGGGGCGGTCCAGGCCCAACTGGCGGCGCACGGCCAGGATCTCCTCGTCCGTGGGCTCGGTCTCCTTGCCCGGGGCGGCGATGATCTCGGCCGGGTCGCCGGGCACAAGGGCCATGAGGCCAAAGGCGATGACCGACAGCCCCAGCAGGACCGGCAGAAGCGAGAGCAGCCGTCGGGCTACATAGCTGCGCATGTCCGCCTCACTGGGCGGTGCGGTAGGCCCGCTCGATGCTGGGCTTGAACTGAATGTCCAGCGTCAGGTCGGCCACGTCGCTCCGTGTGGCGTAGAGCGTCGTCTCGTGGTAGAGCGGCGTGAAAGGCACCTCGTCGGCAATCAGGGCCTGCAGCTCATCGTACTGCGCCTTCCGCTTGACGACGTCCATCTCGGAACGGGCGGCCAACACCAGATCGTCGGCATGGGGGTTGGCGTACCCGTAGCTTCGCCGCTGGTTCAGGCTGCCTTGGCTCCAGACCCAGTTGGACATGAAGAAGTCTGGGTCGCCGGTCATCAGAGTGTACGGCATCATGGTGATGTTGTAGTCGCCGCTCTTCAGGGCATCGTTCCAAGCTCCGGCTTCCAGAGTGACGATCTCCACGTCGATCCCCAGGTCGCTGACTGCGGCCTGGAGGATCTGGCTGATGTTCTCGTAGGGCCAGCGGCCCAGGAGGGCGGAGCTCAAGACCAGGCGTGCAGCAACCCGCTGGCTGCCCAGCGCCTCTCCGGCCAGGGCTTTGGCCGCGGTTGGGTCGTGTTGCGGGGCCACGTCGGCCCGCACCCAGGCGGCGGCCAGCGGGGTGATAACGCTGACCCCGGGGATGCCGTAGCCGGCCAAGGCGTTGTCCAACAGACTGTGGCGGTCCAGCGCCAAGCTGACGGCCCGACGCAGGCGGGGGTCCTGGAAGGGTGGCTTGCCGCTGTTGAAGGTAAGGTAGTGCGTGGTGGCGACGCCCTGCTGGTGCAGACGTAGGTCCGGGTTGGCCTCCACCACCGAAGCCTGCTCAGGCTGCAGCGCCCCCACATCGGCGACGGCGTCGATCTCGCCGGTCTGCAACGCCGCCAGTCGGGTGGTGGCGTCGGGGATGTACTTGAACGTCACCTGCTCCAGCCTGGGCGGGTTTCCCCAATAGCTGTCGTTGCGCTCCAGCACGATGCTGTCGTCTTTCACGTGCTGCACGAAACGGAACGGGCCGGTGCCGATGGGCGCGCCCGGGCGGCCGTCGGAGCCCAGGGAGGCCGGCGAGAGCATGGCGCTGGAGAAGTAGGCAATGAGCTGGGGCAGGTTGGGCGTCGGCCGGCTCAAGTGGAACTGCACGGTGTGATCATCCACCTTCTCCAAGCGGTCCAGGTGGGGCAGGCTGCGGTCGTACTCCTCTTGCAGTTTGGGGACGTTGAGGAGGACGGCGTCGGCGTTGAAGGGGGTGCCGTCGTGGAACAGGACGCCCTGGCGGAGCCGGAAAGTCCAGACGGTCCCCTGATCGTTGGCTTCCCAAGACGTTGCCAGCACCGGCACGGCTCTCATCTCGTTATCCAGGATCACCAACGGTTCCCACACGCCGAGCGAGCCGTGGACGATGTACCACGATGTGGCGCCTTCGTACAGGTTTCTCCCCAGGCCGATGGTGAGTGCCTGAGGAGCTGGGGTGGCCGTCGGCGAGGCTGGGGGTAGCGTGCTCGGAACAGCCGTCGGTGCAGCCGGTTGGCACGCCGCCAGAGAGGCCGCCAGGGCCAGCGCCAGGATGGTGAGCGGATGGGACGGAACGACATGGGCGAAGCGTTTCACGGGCATACCTCCTACCTCTTTGGGGTGCGGCCTGTTGCCTCCAGTTGCAATAACGCCTGGCCGCAGTATAGCACCAGGGGGCACGTCTGTCAAACCGCTGGTCGGGGAGGGCAGAGCAGAGAGTGGAGGCAGGGGGGCCGGTCTCCGTCGATCCGAGCCAAAGTCTAGCCAAAAGCCCTTGACAACAAGCCCCTAGCCCGGTATAATGGGCCTACCTTCAGGGGATGCCTCGAAAGAGGAGGGTCGCTGGAGGGAGGAGCCCCAAGGAATTGGAGGGCGCCTCACCGACGAAGTGCCACTTGCCCTGAGGAGCGCTGACAGGCGCGCAAGCGACGCCCCAGGCGAGGCCCAGAGCAAGGAAGCACGGTAAGCCCTTGAAGCAGTGAAATCGCTGGATGCGAACGGTAGGATCGGTCTTCTGAAGGGGAGTTCGGTCG
>JAAYZY010000503.1 GCA_012514615.1 Chloroflexota bacterium
GCCATGTGCAGGTCGTGCAGGGCGGTGCGGCAGTGGGCGCCGCCAAAGCCGCGCGCCTCCAGGGCCCGGCTCAGGTTCTCGGTGGCGCGTAGGGCCTGGATGACCACGGCTACCATAATAGGCATGAAGGCCCGCAGCCGCTGCAGCGGACCTCCCGCGCCCAGGATCAGCCCTCGGGCTTGTTGGGCATCTCGCACCGAGAGGTAGGTGCCATAGAACGTGGGCAGATAGCGCAGGGAGATGGCCACCATCAGCCCCCACTCGTAGGGCAGGCCCAGACGCACGAAACTGCGCACCAGCTTGCTCTGGCTGGTGGTGAACAACCAGGCGAAGTAGAGAAACGCCAAGGCGTCAACCCGGGCCGCCATGGCCAGGCCGCGCACCAGGCTCGGTGTGGTGATCTGCAGGGGCCCCCACGCCAGGAGGGTGGGGCCCGGCTCGTGGCTGAACAGGGGCCAGAGCAGTGGGATCAGCACCGTAATGGGCAGCAGGGTAGCCCACGCCCAGCGCAGTTTGCTGGCTGGCACTCTGGCGCTCCATAGCAGCAGGTGCAAAAGGGCCAGGGCCAGCAGGCACAGGGCCAGGCTGATCCAGCTGAGGATCAGGAGGGTGCCGCCCAGCACGGCCAGTAGCTTCACCCGGGGGTCCAGGCGGTGCAGCCAGGAGTCGCGGGCCACGTAGAGGTCGAAGACCACGCTCACAGCGGCACCTTCTCCACGAACTCGGCCACGCTGAGCGTCGGCGCAGGCATGCCCAGAGGCTGCAGCTCCAGCGAGAGCGCGGCAACCTGGGGTGGGGCAAGCTGGGCCCGGGCGAGCAGGTCTGGCTGGCTGAAGAGCTGCCGTGTGGAGCCCTGCCACAGCAGGCGGCCGCTGTGCAAGACCACCGCCCGCGGCACGTGATCGGCTACCAGACGCATGTCGTGGGTGATGAGGATCACCGTGTGGCCCTGTGCGTGGAGCCCTGCCAGCAGGGCTGCAAGCTCGGCCACCGAACGACCATCCAGGCCCACCGTAGGCTCATCGAGGATCCAGACCGGGGGGCGCATGGCGTAGAGCGAGGCCAGGGCCACCTTGCGCCGCTCTCCGAAGCCCAACAGGGCTGGGGGGGTGCTGGCGTGGAGGGAGAGGCCAAAGCGTTCCAGCGCCTCGGCGGAGCGCTCGCGCACCGTAGCGGCGTCGGCCCCCAGGTTGCGCAGGCCGAAGGCGACCTCGCTGTGCACGGAGTCACAGAAGATCTGGTGGTCCGGGTTCTGGAAGCAATAGCCCACCAGGTGCGCCAGCTCACCTACCCGGCGAGTGTGGGTGGGCTGACCTCCTACGTAGACGACGCCCTGGCTGGGGCGCAGCAGCCCGTTCAGCAGCCGAGCAAGAGTGGACTTGCCGGCGCCGTTGCCGCCCACCAGGGCCAGGTAGTCCCCGGGCGGCACGCGCAGGTCCACCCCTTGCAGAGCCTCCATTCCGTCGGGGTAAGCGTAGGAGACGCTCTCTACTTCGAGGGCTGGGGCGAGGGCCGACGTTGTGGCGCGACGGTCTACGGCCGGCTTGGCGGCGCCGGTCGCTGGCTCCGCACCTGGGGTGATCTCTGGGGCCAGGGCCTGGCGCGCCTCCGCAGTGGTGAAGAAGCGGAAGGGGCGGCCGAAACGGCGGCGAAGTGCCGCGGCCAGCTCCGCCATCTGCGGCAGGCGCAGGCCCAGGCCCTCTAGGGCTTCCGTCTGGGCGAAGACCTGGCGCGGGGCGCCCTGGACCACGATTTGTCCCTGGTGCAGAACAGCCACGCGATCGGCGAACTCCGCCACGAGCTCGCTGTTCTGCTCGGCCAAGATGATGGTGGCGCGCCGATCGCCCTGCAGACCGTGCAGCACCTCCACCAGCTCCTGCTGACCCACTGGGTCCAGCCCAGCCGTGGGCTCATCGAGAACCACGATCTGGGGCTGCATGGCCAAGACGCTGGCGATGGCCACGCGCTTCTGCTGGCCGCCGGAAAGCTGGGTTGGGGGGCGGTGGCGGTGATCCGACATGCGCACGGTGCGAAGCGCCCAGTCGACCCGCCGCTCGATCTCGGCACGGGGCAGCCCCAGGCTCTCGGGGCCGAAGGCCACCTCCGCTTCAACAGTCTCGTTGAAGAGCTGGCTGGCGGCGTCTTGGAAGACCAGCCCGGCGATGCTGGCCATCTCGGCCGGCAGAGTCTGCTTGGTGTCGCGGCCGGCAACCACCACCCGCCCGTCGATGACGCCGCCGGTGCTGTGGGGGAGTAGGCTCACCAAGGCCAAGCAGAGGGTGGTCTTGCCGGCCCCGGTGGGGCCCATGATGGCGACGAACTCGCCCTCCGCCACCTGCAGGTCCACGCCCCGCAAGACCGATGTGGCCGGTTGGGGCGGCTGAGGGGGGTAGGCGAAGTGAAGGCCCTGTACTTGGGCGATGGGCTTCACCAGCGGCGTCTCCTCTCCCTGCCGCTGGCGTCTGCAGCGCCATCGTCGCCAATGAGCTCACTGCGGCGCTCCCGCATGGCGGCCCGCAGCCGCTCCGCGTCGCGCGGGTAGGTGCGATAGAACGGCAGCCACGAGAGCCACAGCAGGGTCCAGGAGCCTGGCACGCAGATCAGCAGGGCGGCGCTGATGCCGTAACGGTCGGCCAGCCATCCAGCGCCGA
>JAAYZY010000504.1 GCA_012514615.1 Chloroflexota bacterium
CCGGCAGCGGTCGCGCCGCCCGCTCCACGGCTTGGCCGATCATCTCGCCGGTGTGCAAAGCCCGACGCAGAGGGCTGGTGTAGATCGCTTCCACCGGCCAGCCCCGCAGGCGCTCAGCCGTGGCGCGGGCCTGGGCCAGCCCCAAGTCGTTCAGGGGCACGTCTTCTTGCCCTCGGAAGTGCTCGCCGGCCGACGAGCCCAGGTTCCAAGCGGTCTGGCCGTGGCGGATGAGGGCGATACGGGTCATGCGGCTCCCTTCTCTTCGGGCAGGGGCAGGTCTTCCAGATGACAGGTGTCGTTGAGCAGCTGCAGGCAGAAGCCATCGGCGTCGTACGAGAAGCGGTTGATGCAGGCGTTATCCTGCGCCAGGTGCCAGTAGTGGGCATCGCTGAGGCCCAAAACGGCGCAGAGGATGGTGCGGGTAACTACCTGGTGGGTCACCACCGCGATGCGCTGATCCACGTGGCGCGGGAGGAGGTCCATCAGGGCGCGCATGGCGCGATCTCGCAGCAGCCCCAGGCTCTCGCCGCCGGGGAACTGCACCTGATCGGGGCGATTGCGGTAGAGCCGGTAGAGATGGGGGTACTGCTGGGCTACGTCTTCCTCCAACTGCCCTTCCCACTGGCCGTAGTCCACGCTGCGGAAGGCTGGCACCTCCCGCACCGGCAGGCCGTGGGGGCCGGCGACGATATCGGCGGTGTGCCGGGCGCGCTGCAGCGGGCTGGTGTAGATGGCAGCGATCGACTCCCCCTGCAGGCGGCGGGCCACCGCCTCGGCCTGGGCCACGCCGGCCTCGTTCAGGGCGATGTCGGCTGTGCCGCGGAAGCGCGATTGGACATTCCAACCGGTCTGACCGTGGCGCACAAGGATGATGTGGATTCCCATGATGTCCTCACAGAACGGATGGTAGACGGCCTGCCGGCGGCGTGGTCCCCGGCGCGTCGGGAGCAGCTCGGGAAAGCTGGAGGTCATTCTACCCCGGGGGCTGGCGTCTGTCAAAGGGGCTGGCGGTGAACGCCCGGCGGTGGGCAGCAGGTCGGCGCGGCTGGCTGGCGCTGGTCATCCTGGGGCTGGCGGCGGCGCTGCGCCTCTTCCGCCTGACGGCGCAGAGCCTGTGGGCCGACGAAGGAAACAGCGCCGTGTTGGCCGGCCGCAGCTTGGCGCGCATCGCCGTCGACGCCGCCGCCGACATCCACCCGCCGCTCTACTACTGGCTGTTGCACCTCTGGACCAACGGCTTCGGGACCAGCGAGGCGGCGCTGCGGGGCCTTTCCGTCTTGGCTGGGGTGCTGGCGGTCTGGGCCGCCTGGCGGTGGGCCGGGAGCTTGGGCAGCCCGGCGTTCGGCGCGCTGGCTGGCCTGCTGGCCGCGGTTGCCCCCTTCGCCATCACCTACAGCCAAGAAGCGCGCATGTACATGCCCCTGGGGGCGCTGACCAACCTGGGCTACCTGGCCCTGCACCGCTACGCCGCCGCGGAGCGCAGGCGCTGGCCCTGGGCCGCCGCGGCCGGCTACGTATTCTGCTGCGCCGCCGGCCTCTACATGCACTATGTCTTCCCGGTGGTCTGGGTGGTCTACAACGTGGGCTACCTGGCCTGGTGGTGGCCGGCCCGGCAAGAGGCCGTCGCGCTGCCGCGCCTGGGGCGCTGGGCCGCCCTGCAGGGGGCTGCCCTGGCTCTCTACTTGCCCTGGCTGCCCACCGCTCTGGCCCGCCTCTCAGCCTGGGGCTCGGCGCAGGCGCCCTTGCCGCCAGCCGCGGCGCTGGCAGAGGCCTGGCGCTGGCTGGCCGTCGGTCCCTGTTCTGGCAGGCTGGCCGGCCTGGGGGCCCTGGTGGCCCTCCTGCTGGCGCTGATGGGCCTGTGGAGCCTGGCCCGGCGGCAGCCAGCGGGCGCGGCAGCTGTGGCCGCGGGCGTGACCCTGCCGCTGCTCTTCGTGGTGGGCCTGGGCCTGGGCAAGACGGCCTACCTCAAGTTCCTGCTGGTGGCCGATGGGCCGTTGAGCCTGGCCCTGGCCGGCGGCCTGCTGCGGCTGCCGAAGGGCCGCGGCCGCGCCGGCTGGGTCGGCTTGGGCCTCGGCCTGCTCCTGCTGCTGGCAGCCCGGGGGCAGGCGCTGCAAGGCTACTACTTCGCCGACGCCTGCGCCCGAGATGACTACCGCGGCGTGGCCGACTACATCGCCGCCATCGCCCGCCCGGGCGACGCCATCCTGCTGAACGCACCCGGCCAAGGCGATGTCTTCGGCTACTACGACCGCTCGGGCCTGCCGGTCTACCGGCTGCCGCAGGAACGCCCGGCCGACCGCGCCGCGGCTGAAGGGAGCCTGGCCGCCCTGGGGGAGGCTCACGGCCGCCTGTTCACCCTCTTCTGGGCCACCGACGAAAGCGACCCGGAGGGCGTCGTGGAGGGCTGGCTGGACCGCCATGCCTACAAGGCGCTGGATAGCTGGGTGGGCAACGTGCGCTTTGTCATCTACGCCCTGCCCCAGGCGGTGGAGCAGGCCCAAGTGCAGGAGGTGGAGGCCCGTTTCGGGGAGGCGCTCCGCCTGAGCGCCTTCGCCCTATCGGGGCGCGAGGCCGCGCCGGGCGACATCGTGCAGGTGGCCCTCTTCTGGGAGGCGACAGAAGCCCCGGCGGAACGCTACCGAGCCACCGTGCAGTTGCTGGATGAGGAGTGGCAGGTACTGGCCCAGCGGGATGCCGCGCCGCAGGCGGGTCAGGCGGAGGCCGACCACTACGGACTCTTCGTCCCCTTCGGCACGCCGCCCGGTCCGGCCCGTCTGCTGGTGGCGCTCTATCGGCCGGACGACGGCCAGCGGCTCCCCCTGCAGGGGCCAGACGGCCTGGCCGACCACCTTCTCCTGCCGTCGGAAGTGACCATTCGCCGGCCGGCCGCGCCTCCCCCGCTGGCCGCCCTGCCGCTGACAGCGCCCCGCTCTCTGGCGCTGGGCGAGATCGGGTGGCTGGGCTGCCAGGCCTACCCTCGGGGCTGGGCCCACCAGCCCGGGCGAGCGGTGTTCAGCGGCGAGGCGCTGCACCTGGACTGCTACTGGCAAGCCCTGGCGGCCCCGGCCCACCGCTGGACGCTGCAAGCCACCCTGGAAGACAGTGCTGGGCGCCCGGCAGCCCAGATGCAGACCGACCTGGTCTCCCCACGGCACCCCACCACGGCCTGGCAGGCCGGCGACATCCTGCGAGGGCAGCACGACCTGCTGCTTGCGGGGGTGACGCCAGGCCGCTACATCCTGTCGCTGTTCGCCCAGAACGACGCAACGGGGGAAGCGCAGCGGCTGCTGCGCCAACCGCTGGAGGTGGGGGCCGCCCCGTAACTCAGAGCGACGCCTGTGTCGTTGGGGTGCGCTGGGAGCCAACGCCCCGGAGGTCAGCAGGGCTTAGGGGCCCGGTAGAGCCGCACCAGCTCCCGCTTCACCGCCTCCAACTGATCGTTCATCTCGCCGCTTTGGTGGGCCACGGTCAGCTCCAGGCGAGTGAGGTAGGCGCGGTGCTCCAGCTCCAGTTCCCGGTGCTGCAGGGCTCGGCGCACCGCCGTCAGGAACTCGTCCAGGTCGATGGGCTTCACCAGGTAGTCGTAGGCGCCTTTCTTCAGCGCCTCCACCCCGACGCGCACGTCCGCCAGGGCGGTCATCAGCAGGGTGGTGGTCTCAGGCCGGCGGGGGGCCAACTCGTCCAGCAGGGCCAACCCAGACTCGCCAGGCATGTTGATGTCCAGGGTCACCAGGTCGAAGGTCTGCCGAGCCAGGAGCATGCGGGCCTCCGGCACAGAGCCAGCGGTCTTCACCTCAAAGCGTTCACCCTGCAAGCATTCCCCCAGCAGGTCGCGGATCACGGGTTCGTCGTCCACCACCAGAACCCGACCCGACGCGGCGGGACGCGCCTCAGGCTGAGGGGGCCGCGGGGCAAGCGGCGGGTCGGCCAGGCGGGCGGCTTCCCTCCCGATGGCTTCTTGGATAGCCAGGAAGGCATCGGTGAGGCCGGGGGCGAACATGGCGCCGCGGTTGGCCTCGATGAGGGTTACCGCCTGGCGGTGCGAGAAGCGATGGGGCCGGTAGACCCGCGGGCTGGTCACCGCGTCGTAGACGTCGGCCAGGGCCACCACACGCGCTTCCAGCGGCGTCTCCTCGGCCGCCAAGCCATCGGGGTAGCCGCTGCCGTCCCAGCGCTCGTGGTGATGGGCCGCCACCGTTGCGCCCATGCTGAGGAGGGCTGGCGCCTGCTGGCCGAAGCGCTGGCTCATCCCCTCCAGCAGCACCTTGCCGTAGGTGCTGTGGGCCTTCATCACCTCGAACTCCGAAGGCGTGAGTTTGCCCGGCTTGAGGAGGATACGGTCGGGGATGGCGATCTTGCCGATGTCGTGGAGCGGCGCGGCGCGGAAGAGCGTCTCACGCCAAGCCTGGTTTGCCGCCTGAGGGTAGCCTGGGCGCCGGGCCGCCTCTTCGGCCAGCAGGCGCGAGAAGATGGCGATGCGTTCCAGGTGCGCGCCTGTTTCCGGGTCGCGGAACTCGGCCACGCTGAGGAACCCCTGATAGAGCAGGTCTACTTGCGAAACCGCCGCCGCTTCCCCCGACCCCGGGCGGCCGCCGCCCCCATCTCGATGCATGGTCTGTCTCCCCCCGTTCACAGAGACGGCGGCCTTCTCCTGGATCGGCCGCCCGGTTTGCCCCTAACGATACACAGTATACCGTAAGGCATCGAACAGAGCAAGTGGACGCGCCGTTGCCTTGGGGGGGGGGAGAGGGGGCCTTGCCCTCAGGGGGACGGTCAGGCCGGCGGCTGGCTGCGCTGCGCCCTGAGCCGACGCTGGATCTCCAGGTAGCGCTGCCGCGTCAGGGGGTAGAACCAGGCCACGGCGATGGAGGCCAACAGCAGCGCCGCGGGCAACAGGGAGACCAGCAGCCGCAGGACGGTGAGGGCGCTGGCCGGCTGCGTTGGGGTGAGGGTGTCGGGGCTGGGCTGCACGTAGCCAGAGGCCCGCAGCGCCAGCGGAAGCACCGCCAACACCAGGGCCTGGGCCAGCTTCTGCACGAACGTCTCCACGCCAGCATAGGCGCCCTCCTGGCGGCGGCCGCTCATGAGCTCGTCCACCTCCAGCACGTCGGGGCTCATGGCCGACGGCAGCACGTGGGCCGCGGCCACGCCGAAGCCAGCCAGCGCGGCGATGACGTACGCCGGCGTGTGGGCCCCAGCCGGCACCCACAGGATGGAGAGCATGACCACGGTCCAGGTGGCCGCGGCGACGATGTAGGCTACCTTCTTCTCCAGGCGGCGGGCCAGCCACAGCACCGCCGGCAAGGAGAGGAGCGCCGCCGCCATGATCACCGCCTGGACGATGGACGCCTGGTCCTCTCCCATGCCGACCCAGTAGAGCAGGAAGTAAGCGAAGACGGCCTGGGCGATGACCACCGGCATCCAACTGAGGATGCGCAGGGAGAGGGTATAGCGAAAGGCATAGTTGCGGGCCACAAAGCGCAAGGAATCCCGCAGCGGCAGCGGCCGGGCCCGGCCGAACTCGGGGCGCTCCCGCGTGGCCAGGAAGGTGATCCACAGGGGCGGCACGAAGCTGGCCCCGCACAGCAGGCCGATGGTGCGGTAGGCGTTGGGGTCGCGCTCCGGGAACATGGGGAAGATCACCAGGCCGATGATCACCGGCGCCAGCAGCCCCGCCCCGATGGAGACGGCCATGCGGTAGCTTACCAACGAGGTGCGCTCGTCGTGGTCCTCCGTCAGCTCCGGGGTGAGGGCGCTGTAGGGGCAGCTCACCGCAGTGAACGCCGACTCGTAGACCATGTAGACCAAGACGTAGTAGGCGAAGAGCAGGCCCTGGCGGGCCACCGGCGGCACGACCCACAGCAGGGCAAAGGCCAGGCCAAACGGCAGTGCGCCAAAGAGGATGTAGGGGCGGCGGCGGCCCCAGCGGGTACGCGTGCGGTCGGAGAGGAAGCCGAACAGGGGATCGTTGAAGGCGTCCCACGCCGTCACCACCAGCCAGAAGAGCGACACAAGCCCCAGGTCCAGGCGGGCGATGTCGGTGAGGAAGAGGGTGTACCAGAAGGGGATCACCGTGCCGGCTCCCACGGCGTTGCCGAAGTCGCCCACGGCGTAGCCAAACTTGCGCCAGAACGAGAGCCGCTGCTCCTCGGTGGTCATGGGCCCTCCCTCTCCCTGCGCCGCCGCCTCAGGGCAGGCGCAGTTGGTAGATGCGGTACCGTTTATCCAGCCGCGCCCCCATGCGCTGGGCCAGCCGGTTGGTGGTAGGGTTGTCCTCGCCGGTGAGCGACATGTCCATCCAGCGATAGCCCTTGCGCACGCAGGTTTCGGCGATGCGGGCGTAGATCAGGGCGTCCAGGCCGTGCCCCCAATATTCCGGCAGCATGGCCATGATCTTGAAAGTGACGCCGGACAGGCGGCGGCTATACCACCAGAGCAGGCCGTAGTGCCAGGGGAAGCGCAGGCCGTGGCAGCGCCGCAGAGCGCCGTTCAGGTCGGGCATGGCCAGGCCGAACCCCACCGGCTGCCCCTCCACCTCCACGAAGACGATCAGGTCTGGGTCCAGCAGAGGGCGCAGCAGCGCCCCCTGCCGCCGCCACTCCCCCTCATCCATGGGGCTGAACTCCGGCAGGCCGGCCAGGGCGCGGTTGTAGACCCGCAGCGCAACGCCCAGCTCCTCGTCCCAACGGGCCAAGTCGCCGGCGCGCAGGCGCACTGGAGGCCCCATGCGCCGGCGCACCAGCTCCACCGCCCGCTGCAGCTTGGCCGGCAGGCCGAACTGGCCGTCTTCCCCCATGTAGTCGGCGGTGTAGGCGCGGTAGGCAAGGGAATCGCTGTGCTTGGCGAAGCCGTAGCGCTCCAGGTAGCCCACGTAGTAGGGGGGCGACCAGCCCATGAGGAGCACCGGCGGCGTCTGCCGCCCATGGATGAGCAGACCGGGCTCGTCGGCCGGGCCGAACGACTGGGGGCCGCGCAGGAGGGGCAGGCCGCGCTCCCTGGCCCAGGTCGCCGCCCGATCCAGCAGGGCCTGGGCCGCCGGCCACTCTTGGACGCAGTCGAAGAAGCCGAACACCGCCACCCCCTGGCCTAGGGCGCGGTTCACGTCGTGGTCGGTGGCCACGCCCACGGTGCCCAGCGGCGTGGGGCCGCGCCAGGCCATGAAGAAGTCGCCTTCGCCGTGGCGGAAGAACGGGTTGCGCCGGGGGTCCAGCCGGGCGGCGCGCTCCCGCAGGATCGGCGGTACCCAGCAGGGATCGCCCTGGTAGATACGCCAGGGGAAGCACACGAAGGCCCGCCGCTCCTTGGCGGTGCGGACGGGGCGCACCTCGATGGCAGGCGCCACAGGCAGCCTCCCCCGGCCGGGTTACGGCAGGTAGCGTTTGGGGAACTTGGCCACCACGGTGTAGCAGGGGTCCACCACATTGCCGATGCGCATGGCGCCCACCTGGGCGTTGAGCTGCCAAGCCTCCTGCCGCTGGAACCCGTATTCATCCACCAGCCAACGCAGCAGCTCCATCTGCGCCAGGCTCACACAGTCCATGAGCGGGCGGCTGCTGGCGGCCACCATGATGTGGGTGGCGTCTTCCAGGCGCGGCCACTCGGCGCTGCGCCCCTTCACCACGTCGATGCCCAAGGTCACCTCGGCCGGCGCCTCGCCGGCGGTGCCGTTGAGCTCGCCATCGCCCTGGAAGGCGTGGACATCCCCGAAGGAGAGGTAGGCGCCCCGCACCCACACCGGCAGGTAGAGGGTGGTGCCTTCCTTGGTCTCGATGCAGTCCATGTTGCCGCCGTACTCGCCGGGCGTCAGGGTCATCTCCACACGCCCGAAGCGCGGGGCCACGCCGATGGAGCCGATGAAGGGGGCCATGGGCACTTCGGCCTGACCCAGGCGGCTCTGGGGCAGCTCCAACCGCCCCACCTGGCGGGCCAAGTCCAACTGCCAGGTATAGCGGATCTCGGGGATCGGGTCGTTGTAGAGCAGGCG
>JAAYZY010000505.1 GCA_012514615.1 Chloroflexota bacterium
ATGACCCTTCTGTTGGGTGACTAGCAGCACAAGTAGCGAAAGCGAAGGCACATGGCAGGGAACGACAGGCCAGAAGCGCCCCCCGCCGCTGCAGACGCAGCATCTGCCAACGCGACGACGCCCCACGCCGAGCAGCGTGTGTTGGTGGTGGATGACAGCGTGGCCACGCGGCGTCTGCTGCGGGTCATCCTGCAAGCCGCTGGTCACCAGGTGTTGGAGGCCGCCGACGCCCTGGAAGCACAGCAGGTGTTGGCGGTGGCCGGCGTCGACCTCATCCTCTTGGATGTGATGATGCCCGGCACCAGCGGGTTTGAGCTGTGCAAGCTGCTGCGGGGCGCCCCCCGCTACGCCGACATCCCCATCATCTTGCTCACGGCGCTCTCCGAAAGCCGCGATCGCATCCAGGGGCTCCAGTGCGGCGCCGACGATTTCGTCAGCAAGCCGTTCGACCGGGTGGAGCTCTTGGCGCGCTCCCGGGTTCTCTTGGAGAAGAAGGCCCTGGCCGACCGGCTGCGGCGCACCGCCGAGCAGTTGAGCCGGGCCAATGCCCAACTCAACGAGCGGGTGGGGCTCATGTCCAACCTGCTGCTGTTGGGCCACCAACTGCGCGGCGAACTGGCCCCCGAAGAGGTGCACGACGCGGTGCGGGTGGCGCTGGCGCGGGTGGCGGGGGCGGAAAGCTTCTCCATCTTCCAGCGGGCAGCCTGGCGCGGCTGGCAACTGACCCTTTGGATGGGCCTGGACGACAAGGCCATCCCGGCCCTGTCCTCCCTCCCCGCGCTGGATGGCGTGCTGGCGCGGGTGGTGGAGTCCCGCCAGCCCTACTTCCAGCGCGACGGCAAGGTGGCCTTCCTGACCCTATCGGGCATGCCCAAGGCCCTGCCGGTGCTGGCCGCCTTGCCCCTGGTGGCCGACGAACAACTGATCGGCGTGCTGGCGGTGCACCGCTACGCCGTGTCGGCGGCCGACGAGGCGGCCGAGGCGCTGTTGAGCCTGACCGCACGGGAGGTGGCCGCGGCGCTCTACAACCTGAGCCTCTACAACAAGATGCTGCTCTACGCCAACGGCTCTCCGGATCGAGAGACGTCGCGCAGCCGGCAGCGCTCGCTGGAGCATCGCCTGCAGCGCCTGAGCACCTTGGCCTTCTTCAGCAGCCAGTTGCACACCACTTTGGATTGGGAGCGCGTCCACGACCTGATCCGCCGCCTGGGGGTGGATTTCGTGGGCGCCGAACGGCTCTACGTCGTCTTCCACGATGGCCAGCGGCCCTCCATCTTCCTGGGCACGGTGCGCGGCCTGGTTTCCGGCAACGCAGCCACGATGGGTGTGGAGCGCTACGCCGGGCTGATCCGACAGGTCATGGACAGCGGCAAGCCGGTGCCTCGCCGCTTGGGCGAAGGCGCCCCCTCATCGGCCGTGGCGGTGCCCCTGGCAGTGGGAGGACGCACCCTGGGGGCCGTGGTGGTGGAGGGGCTGCAGCCAGAACTGGGGGGCTGGACGGAGCAGAACTGGGAGCTGCTGCAGCTCCTGGCCGACCAGGCCGCGCCGGCGCTGATGACCGCTTCCCTCTACCGCAAGATGAGCACCCTGGCCATCACCGACGGGCTCACCGGCATCTTCAACCACCGGCACTTCCACGAGCGGTTGACCGAAGAATGGCGGCGGGCCGAGCGGTATCACAAACCGCTCTCCCTCATCATCCTGGAAGCCGATGAGTTCAAGAAGGTCAACGACACCTACGGGCACCTGCAGGGCGACTCTGTGCTGCGGGAGTTGGCAGCGCTGCTGAAGCGCCACACCCGGGAAGTGGATATCGTGGCCCGCTACGGCGGCGATGAGTTCACCGTGATCCTGCCGGAGACAGACATCGAGGGGGCCAAACGGGTAGCCGAACGGATCCGCCAGGCGGTCTACAACCACGAGTTCGCCGGCGAAGACAGCTCGCTGCGGGTGACAGTGAGCGCGGGGGTGGCCGCCCGCCCCCCCATATTGGACCGCAATACCCTGGTGCGCGTCGCCGATGACGCGCTCTACACCGCCAAGCGCCGGGGCAAGAATCAGGTGGTCATCGCCACGTGAGCGCCCCTACAGCCGGTCAGTGACCTCGATGTTCAACTCCCCCACCTCGCGCGTCTCCACAGTGATCGCCAGGCTGTGTTCGCCGTGGACCAGCGGCTCGGCCTGGACTTGGAGCGTGGCTGTAACGCCGATGGGGAAGGCGTGGGGCGTCTGCTTTCCGACCTTGGCAGCCGATACCGACAGGCCGGCGATGGTCACCGTGATGCTGTCGGGGGGGTACTCGCGGCCATCCACCACCAAGGGGCGCATCCCCACGATGGTCCCTTGGGCCAGGGTGTTCTTCAGGGCCAGGCTGAAGCCGTCGGGGGTGTTGGCCAGACTGCCTTGCACGTAGAGCTTCTTCAGCATAAAGGCCGGGATCACGGGCATGGTCTCTCCTCCTAGGGCCAAAGTAGGCTTTCTAAGCACGCCCGAGCGGCCGGCAGTATAGCACAGCCAAAGGAGACCGGCAAGTCGTTGTTCACCCATCGAACCATCTCGTGGCTCTCTACCCCGCTCCGCAGCGCTTTTTGCTGCGCTCTGCTCTTGGGCCTGCTGGCAGCGGGCAGCTCGGCGGCCAAGGCAGACACGGCTGGCCGCATCGCCTTCGCGGCCAACTGGCAAGGCAACTGGGACCTTTACCACGTGGCCGCCGACGGGAGCGACCTGCGCCGCCTGACCGCCGACCCCGCCGACGACCGCGACCCGGCCTGGTCGCCAGACGGGCGACAGGTGGCCTTCCGCTCCCAACGCGACGGCAATTGGGAGCTCTATCGCTTGGACCTGGCGAGCGGCGAGCTGGTGCGCCTAACGCGGCACCCGGCCTTCGACGGCCAGCCAACTTGGTCGCCCGACGGCCAATGGATCGCCTTCAGCTCCACCCGGGAGGGCGACCTGGACGTCTTCGTGGTCTCGGCGCAAGGCGGCGAGCCGCGCAACCTCACCGCCCACGTGCCCGCCGGCGATTTCGCCCCGGCCTGGTCGCCCGACGGCCAATGGATCGCCTTCACCTCCTGGCGCGCCGGCGACAACGACCTGTACGTCATGGATGCCCAAGGCGAGCAGGTGCGCCAGCTCACCGATGGCGTCTGGGGCGATGAGTACCCGGTCTGGTCGCCCGATGGCCAGCACTTGGCCTACATCCAGCGCGAGACCCGGCGATCGTCCGTCTACCGCTTGGCGCTGGCCGACCCCCCAGCCGAGGGGGGCGCCGCCCAACGGCTCACCTGGCTGAGCAGCGAATCGGCCGCCGCCTGGAGCCCAGACGGCGAAGCCGTTGCCGCCGTGCAGCTCCTCTCCAACCACGAGGCGCTCTGGGTGCAGCGGCTGGCGGCTGGCGGAGCCAGCCCTTGCCTTTTGGAAGACCGCTTCGGGCTCCTCTCCGGCCCTCTCTCTTGGAGCGCGGCTGCCGGCCCCTGGGGCGAGCCGGCGAGCCTGGCCGGGCAGTGGGCCCTGCTGCCGGGGATGGAAGCCCAGACGGCGGCTGAGGGGGAGCGCGCCGGTTTCTACCGCGTGCCCAACCTGGAAGTGCCCAACGAGCGGCTCAACGCCCTCATCGCCCACTCCTTCGTCGCCTTGCGGCAGCGGGTGCGGGAGGAGACCGGCTGGGACTTCCTGGGCCAGCTCAGCGATGCCTGGCGGCCCCTGGAGGCCGAAGACGACACCTCCTCCTTCGGCAGTTGGCACAAAGCCGGCCGCGCCGTGGATCTGCTCTTCGACCTGCGCGA
>JAAYZY010000506.1 GCA_012514615.1 Chloroflexota bacterium
CGGCAGATGGTGCAGAAGCAGCTGACCCAGAACAGCGCCTACACCGTCAGTGAGGCGGAACACCGCCGAGAACGTCGCCAGGCCTGGGTGCGCAGCACGCTGGGCAACGCTCCCTTTGTGCTGGGCAGCCTCATCCTTCTGGCCTTGCTGGGCGCCATCGCCCTCGGCCCCTATCTCGCTCCCCACAGCCCCTACGCCACCCAGTCCTTGAGCATCGCAGACGGCAAGATCAGCGTACCGCCCTTCCCACCGTCGGCCCGGCACCCCTGGGGCACCGACGTGATCGGGCGAGACATCATGTCCCTCATCATCGCCGGGGCGCAACGCACGGTGACCATGGCCCTACTGATCGTCTTGGCTCGCCTGGCCATCGGAGCCTCCCTGGGCGCTGTGGCCGGGTGGTACAGCGGTGGGCGTGTGGACCGCCTGATTCTGGGCCTGGCGGAGACCATCGCTGCCTTCCCCTCCCTGCTCCTGGCCATGCTGCTGGTATTGGCGCTGGGCATCCGCAACGGGGCCTGGGTCTTCGTGGCCGCGCTCTGCTTCGTGGGCTGGGGCGAGGTGATGCAGTTCGTGCGCAGCGAAGTGCAGGCCATCCGTCCCCGCCCCTACATCGAAAGCGCCATAGCCGCCGGCCTGCGCACGCCACAGATCCTCTACCGTCACATCCTGCCCAACCTGATCTCGCCCCTCATCGCCCTGGCTGCCCTGGAGATGGGCGCGGTGCTCATGCTCCTGGGCGAGCTGGGCTTCCTGGGCATCTTCATCGGCGGCGGCGCCTACCGCGAGCTGGAATACATGATGCCGCCGTACCACTACTCCGACGTGCCCGAATGGGCCGCCTTGCTGAGCAACGTGCGCCGCTATGCCCGCGCCTACACCTGGACAGCCCTCTATCCGGCCGGGGCGTTCTTCGTGGCTATCCTGGGCTTCAATCTCTTTGGCGAAGGTCTGCGCCGCCTGGTGGAAGGGGTCGGCGCCGGGTTCACCCGCCTCCTCAACCGCACCACCTTGGCCTTCACCGCCTTGGCCTTGCTGGCCACCGCCTGGGTGCAGGGCAACGTAACGCCGGTCTCCTACTGGACGCGCCAGGCGCAGGCGTTCGACGCGCAGCGGGCCATGGCAGCCATCCACTACCTCACCTCTGAGGCGCTGGATGGCCGCGCCCTGGGCACCCCCGGCATCCACCAGGCCGCCGCCTACCTGGCCGAACAGTACAAAGCCTTGGGCTGGCAGGCCGCGGGCGAGCCGGCCGAGAACACCTTCACCTACTTCCAGGGGCGCGAGTTCACCTACTTCCGCCTGGATGCGGTGCCCACGTTGGAGGTGGACGATGGCGGCGCGCCGCTGCGCTACCGCCACGACCTCGCCGCCTACCCCGGCCAGGTGCGCAGCCAAGGCCAAGCCAGCGGCCTGGTCACCTGGGTGGGCATGGGGGTCATCGAGGGCACCACTGCCGGCCGCTCCCGCGCCCTGGCTGAGCTCAATGTGGCCGAGCAGGTGGTTCTGGTCCTGTCGCATCAGGCAGCAGCGCACATGGCCTCCACGCGGCGCGCTGGCCTGTTGGTGGTGACCGAAGACCCCGAACTGTTACGGAAAGGGATCACCTTGGCCGGCCGGGACCCCTGCGTCTTCCAACCCACCGTTGGCCGATCGGCGTGCCGCGAGACTCCCGCCCTCTGGATCAGCGAGGCAGCGGCCAACCGGCTGCTGGCCCCCACCGGGCGTACGGTGGCGTCTCTGCGGGCCGAGGAACAGCGCCTTGCCCCCGGGGAGGTGGTGCGGCTGGCCACCCCAACGCAAGTGCGGTTGGCGGTCAGCGGCAGCAGCGAAGCCAGGTCCCCAGCGGAAGTGGTGCTCGCCCACTTGCCGGGCACCTACTACATGGGCGAAAGCAAGCTGGACCACGAGATGATCCTGGTTCTGGCCACCTACGACGGCTTCGGGCGCGACGCCGACGGCGCCCTCTACCCCGGGGCCAACAACGCCAGCGCCGCCGCCCTCATGCTGGAAGTGGCTC
>JAAYZY010000507.1 GCA_012514615.1 Chloroflexota bacterium
AGGCGAAGCCCGACTGGCGCGGCCTGGCGGACGCGGCGCTGGTGCCATCGGCGGAGGCCGACTTCGGCAGACGCGACGCCCAGGGCCACCAGGGCTGCCGCTCGGCCGAACTCTCTTCCCCGCCTCTGCATGGTCTTTTCCTTCCCCCTGCCGCTTGCGCCCCCGGCGGATATGCCCTGCTAGGGGGTGGCCGGCACGATCTCCGGCATCATCGGCGCCTGAAGCTGAGCAAGCCCAGCCATGCGCACGCGGATCATCCCCACCAACTGCTGGTTGCCCTGCGCGTTGGCCAACTCCTCGCTCCGGGTGAGGGCGCTGATGGCCTCAGCGCGCTGGCCCAGAATCTCGTAGGCGCTGGCCAAGATGTAGAACGCCTCGGCCGACTGTGGGTTCAACTGCGTGGCCTTGAGGGCGTGCTCCAGCCCGCGCTCAGGTTGCCCGGCTTCGATGTAGATGCGGCTGAGGCTCAGGGCTACGGCCGCTTCGTCCCCCAGGATCTCCTTCGCGACGGCGAACGCCGCGGCTGCGTCGCCCGCTTGGCCCTGCTGTTCCAGTACCCAGCCTAGACGCAACCACGGCTCCGGGTCGGCGGCGTCCACCCCTGCTGCAGCGCGGTACTCTTGGGCCGCATCGGGCAGGTTGCCTTCGGCGATAGCTGCCTCCGCCAGGCGGTAGTGGCGCAGCTTCGCCGCCGTCAACGGGTCCGGACGGAAGACGAGGTAGAGGAGAGTGACCAGGATGACCACCACTGCGGAGACGATGGCGATCTTCCTGGAGAGGCGCTGGGCTTCCACAAGCCGCTGCTGCGTGGCCAGCTCTTCCAAAGCCCACCACCAGCCTTCGGGGGGAGAGGCCGCGGCCTGGCAGGCCTCCCGCAGCTCTGGCGGGCTCTCCGCAGCATGGCGCCAGACCCGACCGGGTTGGGCGCGCAGTTGTGCCGTGATCGCCTCCCAGCGGGTCC
Source organism: Chloroflexota bacterium (assembly GCA_012514615.1). Next base: position 962 of record JAAYZY010000507.1, read on the forward strand.
ACTCGCCGCGCAGGTCCGCCCCTTCGCGCCCCAACGCCTCCAGCCCTTGGGCGATGCGGTCCAGGCGCTGCAAGAACGGTACGAGCGCGTGCCTGCCGCGCAGGAGGAGTGTGATCTCGCTCTCAGCGCGGTCCAGGTCGTCGCGCAGCGCCTCGCCGGACGTGCGGGCCGGGGAGGAGAAGCCCTTCACCATGAACGGTTCCTCGCGATCTGTTCCGTCAGGTTCTCTCGCAGGCCAGGCCAGGCGGCGATCTCCCCAACCACCAGGCCAGCATGGTTGGTCAGGGGCCGGCGTACCAGGGTGGGTAGGCCAACAGGTGCTTGGTCGCCCATCAGGCCCAGGGCTTGCAGGGCGGCCCCCAGAATCGGGTCGCGAGCCCTCAGGTGGTCGCCATCCTCCAGCTTCAACGCAATGCCCAAGCCGGGGTTGTGGCCGTCCAGCGCTCCGGGGAGGATGCCCAGGGAGTAGAACCCCTCCGCGCCGGCCTTGGCAATGCAGCGGCCCGGCCAGGTCTGCATGAGCTGGGTGCAGACGCGTCCTTCGCCAGCCACCATTTCTGGGTGAGCCATCATGGCCTGCACGATGCGGCGGCAGGCGGCGGCCCGCAGCGGCGGCAGAGCATCCGGCTCTACCAGGCGGGCGAAGGCTGTGGCGGCTGCTGCCACGGGCAGGCCATGGACCGGCACGCTGCATCCGTCGATGCCTAGGATGACCTCCTCGGTGGTCAGGTCGCCCAGTTCGGCGACGGTCTGCCGGATGCACTGCTGCGCCGGGTGGGCCGGCTGTTCGTAGCCTTGCGTGGGCCACCCGCGGTGCAACGACAGGGCAAGGATGCCGGTGTGCTTGCCCGAGCAGTTGTTATGCACTGGGGTGGGGGCTTGCCCTTGGGCTTCCATTGCCTGACGCGACTCGGCGTCAAGCGGCAGGTGTGCTCCGCAGAC
>JAAYZY010000005.1 GCA_012514615.1 Chloroflexota bacterium
AGGGCGGGTCGATGTAGATCATCTTGACCCGGCCGGCGTAGGCCTTGCGCAGCAGCTTCAGCGCCTCCAGGTTCTCGCCCTCGATGAAGATGTGGCGGGTCGTCTCCTCGTTGACACCCTCGCCGGGGGCGGGGAGCAGCGCGCCCTCCGGCGGGGTGGCGGCGGCGCGGCGGGCCTGGCGCTTGCCGGGCCAGAAGAGGCCGAAGCGCTCGGAGGTGGGGGCGTCGTCTTCCAGGTGCTCGCCCAGGACCTCCCGCAGCGTGTCCCAGTGGATCTGGCCGTCGGCGAAGGCCTCGGGCAACACCTGCTTGAGCGCTTCCAGGCGGTCTTCGGTGAGGGTGTAGCTGGGGGTGAGCTTCTCGATGGGCATGGGGTTCGTCTCCTAGTCTTCGTCGCGTCCGAAATCGCCCAGCAGGTCGGCGGCGGTTGGCGTGGCTTCCAGGTTGGCGGTGCGCCAGGCCTCCTGGTCGGCGTCGTCGCCGGTGTCTTCGAAGTGGCGGCGCAGGTCCCGCTCGACGCGGGAGGTGCTGCCCAGGGCCCACTGGCGGTAGCTGGCGCAGGAGAAGCGGGCGTCGCAGTTGCGGCAGACGGCGGTGGCGAACTGCTGGCCGCCGGGGCCCTCCTGCAGGCTCAGGTCCTCCACCGGTCGCGGGGCGAAGCGGCCCTCCTCGATGGCGTCCACCGCCGCCCCGAACTCCGCGATGGTCTCGCCCACCCGGCTGGGGTGGAAGTCCAGGGGGATGATGGGGTTCCACTGGGCCAGGGCGTAAGCCAGGTGGCCGGCGTCGCCGCTGGCCAGGGCTTCGGCCACCTTGGTGGGGAAGGAGGTGGCGATGATGGCCGTCTGATTCAGCCGCTCGCGGCGCAGCGTCTGCCAGATGTAGGCGTAGACGTTGAGCTGCTTCTCGTACCACTCTTTCAGTTGGCGGATGTGGTCGGCGTCCAACGACTTGATGTCGTACAGGACGGTGTAGCCCTCTTCGCGCACGATGTCCACGATCCCCTCGATGGCGTAGGGGCGGCCCTGGGGCGTGCGCTGGTTGGGCAGGGTCAGACGGACCTCGGTGTCGGTGATGGTGCGGGCCACTTCGCTCAGCTTGCGCCAGTAGAGCAGCACCTGCTGCCGGGCGAACTGGCGGCCGTCGGGGGAGAGGCCACGGCCAGTCTCGCCCAGGAGCCTCTGGTAGTTGTCGTCGAAGCTGCGCTCCAGGAACTCTTCGATCTCGGCATCCAGCGCTTGCGGGGTCTGGGGGTCGGTCATCGGCCTGCCCTCCGAGCGATCAGGAAGTTGTGCAGGTCATCCAGGGTGCGGTGCACCAGGCTGCCGAAGAAGGCCGTCTGGGTGCGCGAAGCCTCAAAGCCGTACTTGCGGAAGAGCATGTACTGGCGTGGGCAGCGGCGGTAGGCCAGGTAGTCGGCGGTGTAGGAGTAGAAGCGGGGCAGGTCGTCATCGTGCCGCCGGGCCACGGGGAGCGCGTCCACGTTCAGGCTGTCCACCGTGGGCAGGTCGTGCAGCATCTCCCGGATGCTGGGGTGGATCGAGACCCCCCGGCCCCGCAGGTGGGCAAGGACCAGCAGGTTCTCGGCCCGAGAGAGGGCCACGTAGAACATACGCATCGTGTCGAACTCGCTGACGCGGTCCAGCGGCTCGCCTTCCTGGCGCTGGAGGAAGGGCCGCACCATCCGCTCCACGGTCTGGGCGCCGCGATCGCGTTTGGCCGGGTTGCCCAGGACGACGACGGGGAACTCCAGGCCCTTGGCTTGGTGGATGGTGAGGAAGGGGATGCGCCCCTTGGGGAACGGCTGCTCCTTGTCCTCGTACTCAGATTCGCCCAGCCGCCAGAGGGCGAACAGGTAGGAGCCGAACAGGAGCTTGGAGAGCATGTCATCGGCCAACAGCTCGGCGGTGATCAGGGTGGAGTACTCGTCCATGAAGCGGCGCAGGTACTGGGAGACCAGCGCCAGGTTGCAGATGGGGCCCTCGTCTTCGCCGCGCTCGGCCAAGTCCAGCATCTGCCGGAAGTGGCGCATTCCGCACAAGCGGTAGAAGACGTCCAGCAGCGTCCAGTCCAGGGAGGTGGCCCGGCGGAGGATGTAGCTCAGCACGAACGGCCGGCCGATCTCTTCTTGATGGCGAGCCGCTCGCTCGAAGCGCTTGCTGATCAGAGTGCGCCGCGCCGCCTCGGAAAGGCCGGACGCCTCGGCCAAGGGGCGCTTCATGGCCTCGATGCGGTAGGGCTGGGCGGGGTTCCAGCCGTGCCTCTCCACCACCTGCATCAGGGCGGCCTGGTCAGCGACCAGTTGCCTGATCTCGGCCTTGCGGGCAGCGATGTAGTCGGCCAGCAGTGGGTCCTCCTGGACCAGCGCCTCGGCCCGCTCTTTGGCGTTGTGCAGCCAGGTGCGGTATGCGGTCCAGTCGCCAGTGCTATCGGGGTTGTAGCCGCCCAAGCCCGGCGTGCCGAAGAGGAGGGCCAAGACGCCGAAGATGTCGGTGGATTCCTCCACCTCCAGGAAGCGGCCGGCGCGGGGGGCGTAGACCCGTAGGCCGCGGGCCTCCAGGGCCTCCTTCATCCGCGCCACCTGCACGCTCTTCAGGCTAGGGTAGAGGAAGGCGATCTGGTTGGGATCCTGCACCTTGTCGGCGCGGAGCAGGTCACACACCAGGTCGGCGATCTCCTGGAAGCAGGTCTCAGGCTGCCCGCAGGTGGTGCACACCACCGCAGGGCCGTCGTCTGGCCGATGGGGGCGGATGTCCTTGTCCACCACCCGGTAGTGACCCTGGCCGTCGTCGCGGGCCCAATCGCCCCCGGCCATGTAGCGGCGGTAGAACTGCACGATGGGCGGGCGGGAGCGGTAGTTGGTGGCCAAGGGGATGCGCCGCGGCTCGCAGCCCAGGTACTGGCGGCAGCGGCCGGGGAACTCGACGAAGTTCTCCACCGTGGCCCCGCGGAAGCGATAAAGGGCCTGGTCGTCGTCGCCCACCACACAGAGGTTGCGATGGCCCTGGGCCAGCGTGAAGAAGAGGCGCTCCTGGATCGTGTTGGTGTCCTGGTACTCGTCAATGATCACGTGGCGGAACACCGTGCCCGCGTTGTGGAGATCGCGGAGGGCGTCATAGGCCTCCTGCTGGATCAGCGAGAAGTCCGTCTGCGG
>JAAYZY010000508.1 GCA_012514615.1 Chloroflexota bacterium
CGCGTCGTCGAGCCAGAAACCGTTCATCTGTATGGCGTTGCCGAACGTCGCCCCGGATACAGGCGTCATGGGCTCAGGGGGAGCGAAGAGGTGCTCCCGAGCTTCGATGGGCAGCCAGCCGATGGTCAGCGGCTCGCCGGCCTCCGCCGCGCCCTGCGGCCCGTGCACCACAACCTGGAGGGCGTAGGTGCCGCTGGCCAGCTCGACCGGCACAGGCAAGTCGTAGTGGCTGCGCACCACCTCGCCGGCCGCCCACTGGCCCGTGGGGAAGCTGGACAGGGGCTGCTCCCACCGCGCCGCTGGCCGACCGTCCTCTCTCTCCAGGGTGAGGGCGATGCTCAGGTCCTGACCCAGGGGGTGTCCGGCTTGCCAGTCCAGGGCGATGGCAGCCACATCGCCGGGACGCAGGGGGGTGGTGGGCAGGCTGGCCCCCAGCAGGGTGAGGCCCTCCCACGCCACGCGGTTCAGGACGATGGGGGAGTCCAGGGCCTCTGGGCTTGGCGGTACCCTGGGCGACTGCACCTGGATCTCCTGCAGGGTGAGGAGGTCACCGTGAGCAGCATCGGTGAGGCGGCGGCCTGCTGGATCGTACAGACCGGTGACTAGGGCGTAGCGCCCAGGGGGGATCCCCGCCGGCAGGTCCAGCCGGTGACCAATCCGCGCCGTGTCTTGGGGCTGCCACAGACTGGCACCCAGGCCGGCTTGGTTGGTCAGACGTACGTCGCTCTGGGCCCAGCGGCGCCCTTGCCGGTCGAGAAGGTGCACGAACGCCGTGTAGTCGTCTGTCGGGGAGGACTCGGGCTCCCAGACCTGGACCACCTCCAGGCTCTGAGGGTACTCGACCAGGGAGGATGACATCCCGTATCCGCTCAGACGGAGCATTCCGCCCAGGGCGGCGACGGCAGGTTGGTCGACTAGGGTGGCCCCGAACTGGGCTCCGGCCGGCAGAAGGAAGTGCTGCGCCGTGACGCCAGGCGGCAGGTACAGCGGGGGCTGGGCCGGCACCGCGTGCAGGGCAAGCTGCTTCTGGACCGCCTGGCGCAGGTCTTCGGGAGCAGCGGCCGCGGCCAGATACCAGAGCCCGACCCGGCCGCGTGTGGCTTCGTTCAGTTGGGCGGCCACCGCTGACTCGTCCGCCCCAGGCTCCAGCACGAGGGTCTGGGCGGCGATGTCCTCCTGGCGGGCGGCCAACAGCGGCGCGTCGGCCAGGAGAAGGCTCCCTTCCGCGGCGTGTTCCTGCAGAAAGGCCACGTGAGCCGCCGGCGCTTCTTGGCGGTAGACCCAGGCATAGTCGACGTCGTGTAGGTTCACGGTGTACGCTGGCTCTTGGCGAGGGTGAAACTGGTCGATGAGCGGGGAGCCAAACTGCACATCCCCGATGTAGACGATGACGTGGTCGGCCAGGGCCAGGTTGGCTTCGGTGAGGCGGAGCACTTGCCCGGGGTAGACCGGCGAGAAGGCTGGCACGGCCCAGAGGGCGGTCACTTGGGCGTCGGAAAGGCTCTGCAGGTAGCTAGATGCCTCTTCCAGGCCCTCACCCCAGCCGATCGGCAACCACTGCGCCGCCTGGGGAGGCCCGCCCAACAGAGGGTTGGCGTAGACTAGGTAGTGGGGCTGGTAGGGCAAAGCGCTGACCGCCTGTGCGGCGGCAGCCAGCGCGACGACCGCGGCCACGGCCGTGGTCGCCCGGGCCCCACCACGTGGGCGCACGCGGGCGGCCCAGACGCCAATCTGCGCCCACCCGGCCGCGGCAACCATAGCCAGCACAGGGTAGACCGGCAGCAGGTAACGCTCGAACTTCTTGGCGCCCACGCTCATGGCCGCGCCATAGAAACAGACGAAGAGAATCAGCGCCCCCAGGGGCAAGGTCCTTGGCTGGCGGCGGCGCAGCAGGGGAAGGGCGCCCAGCAGCCCCAGCCAGACCACCGGCGTGGTGCGCATGGCCAGGCTGAGGGGGTAGAAGAGGGGCCCTGGATCCCGCAGGTGCTGGCCCAGGAAGAAGTTGTCGATGTGCGGGGTACGGGCGAAACGGCCGGCCAGCCCCAGCATCTTCTGTAGAGTGCCGATGGGGTCCACCCACATGGCCGGCCACCCTACGAAGAAGCCCGCCGCCGCCGCTGCACCCCAAACGAGCCCGGCCTGCGCCAACCGCCAGAGCGACTTGCGGGAGAGCCCCCGGTCGCGAGACAACTGCCAGGCCATGAGCAAAATGGCGAACGGGGCCATGATCGCGGCCGGCGCCTTGGCCAGCACCGCCCAGCCCGCCAGCAGGCCAGACAGGAACAGCCAACCCATGGGCGGCGGAGATTGCCCCTCGTCGGGGCGCAGGGCCACCAGCAGGGCCAGCAGCGAGAGGGTGAGGAAGGCCGTCTCCGGGCCATCGGTGTGCAGGACGCGGGCATGGCCGATGAGGAACGGGTCCAGGGCCATGAAGAGGGCGGCC
>JAAYZY010000509.1 GCA_012514615.1 Chloroflexota bacterium
GTGACCAGAAGGCGCGCGCCGCCGTCACGCTCGCCCTTCATGCGATGCGCAAGGGCGGCATCTGGGATCACCTCGCCGGGGGCTTTCACCGCTACTCGACCGACGAGAGCTGGCTCGTTCCCCACTTCGAGAAGATGCTCTACGACAACGCCCTATTGAGCCGGCTCTACCTCCACGCCTACCAGGTCACCGGCCACGCCTTCTACCGGGAGGTGGTGGAAGAGACGCTGGACTTCGTGCTGCGGGAGATGACCTCGCCGGAGGGGGGCTTCTTCTCCAGCTTGGATGCGGACAGCCAGGGCGAGGAAGGCCGCTTCTACGTCTGGACGATCCAGGAGATCCACGAAGCCCTGGGCGCCGAGACCCAGGCGTTTGCCGCAGCCTACGGCGTCACCCCTGGCGGCAACTTCCAGGGGCGGAACATCCTGCGGTTGGCCGCCCCTTGGGAGCAGCGCGCCGGGCTGAAGCCATCGCGGCGGAAGCTCTTGGCGACGCGGGGTCGGCGCAACCCGCCGGGCCGCGACGACAAGGTCCTGACCGCCTGGAACGGGCTGATGCTGGCTGCCTTCACCGAAGCCGCCCAGGCCCTGAACCGCCCCGACTACCTCCTGGCCGCCCAGCGCAACGCCCAGTTCCTCTGGCGCCAGCTCCGGCGGGAGGACGGCCGCCTCTGGCGCACTTGGCGAGACGGTGAAGCCAAGCTCAACGGCTACCTTTCCGACTACAGCCACCTCGCCGACGGGCTGCTGGCGCTGTACCAGACCACCTTCGAGCCACGCTGGTACACCTGGGCCCGGGAGCTGGCCGAGATCGTCCTGGCCCACTACTCGGCTCCCGACGGCGGCTTCTTCGACACCAGCGACGACCACGAGCCTCTTATCACCCGGCCCCGCAACCTGCAAGATAGCGCCATCCCGTCCGGCAACGCGGTGGCCGCCGATGTCTTGCTCAAGCTGGCCGGTCTAGGCCTGTGGCCAGACGCCGCCCAGCACGCCCAGCGCTCCCTGCGCCTGGTGCAGGGGCTGGCGGCGCGCTACCCCCAGGGGTTCGGTCACTGGCTCCAGGCGCTGAGCTACGCCGCCGCCGCTCCCGCCGAGGTGGCCATCCTAGGTAACCTCCAGGCCCCCGGTGCCCAGGCCCTGCTGGCGGCCGCTCGGGAAGGCTACCGACCGTTCCAGGTGGTGGCGGCTGGCGAGGCGGACACGCCCGTGCCGCTGCTGCAGGGGCGAGGCATGGTGGGAGGGCGAGCCGCCGCCTACCTGTGCCGGGGCTCAGTCTGCCAGGCGCCAGTGACAGAGCCGGAGAGGCTACAGGCCCAACTGGCGCAGCGGTAATGGGCAGACGGTCGAGCAGCGCACTCAGGCGCTGATCAGACAGGCGGTCCAACGGTGAAGGCCCACAGCGATTGCCGGCAGCCAGCAGAGTGGCGGCCAGGTGCAGCGTTGCGCCCCAGCAACGCCCGCCCCAGGGCAGCCTGGCTCATTCACCGCCTGAGGCGAACACCCTGCAGAAAGCCCCCAGAGCCCCTCTCTGCGGCCGCCAATCCGAGATGGCGAAAACCACATGGGTAAACGCCCCGTCGAGTTCTCGTTCCAGGGCATGCCGAGAATCGAGAGCGCTACGGTTGACGTCGTTGCCGTAGGCACCACAGCCCCATGCACCGACCACCAGCGCGGCGTATCCGCAGGCCCGTGCGATGGCCAGCACGCGACGAATCCGTTGGGCGAAGAGATCTCCAGATTCTGGCTGGCCAATGGCCGGCGCATAGGGAGCGGCGGAGGTGCTGAAGCTCAGCAGCCAGGGCTGCTCAAGCTCCGAACCGTCAAGGAAGCATCGTCAACACGGCGCGCCCCATACGCCTGAGCCAGACAGGGGCAGGGGGACCCTTCTAGTTGGCATCCTGAAACAGATCCTCTTCGGCCCACTTGGCAGCCGCCTATGCTGAGTCGATCAGGGGATCACATCCGAATCCCCCCCTTGGGGGTTGTTCAGCGGCGCTTGGTTACCTGCACTGTAGACCAACAGAGCTCGTTCGTCAAGTGAAGGGAATGGTGAGCCATTGGCCTCGGCGACGGCCCGGTCCCTGGCGTGGCCGGCTCCTGATACCCTCAATCGGCGGCGCTTCGGCAGCAGGGACGAGATAAAGCAACGACTTTCCATACAAATTGACACCACCGGCCACCGATGCTATAATCGCCGCAGACTCACCCGCGGGGAGCTACGTGCCCAACACCAGGCAGGACATCCTAGACCTTCTCAAGGAGCAGGGGCCTTGCACCGTGCAAGAACTGGCCGCCTTTGTGGCCCTGACGCCCATGTCGGTGCGGCATCACCTGCAGGGTCTTCTGGAAGCCGGCCTGATTGACCTGGCAGGCCAGGCCCCCGCCCTGGGCGCGGGGCGGCCCCAGCAGATGTACCAGGCCTTCACCCCGGCGGCTGACTCAGCGTTGGCTGCTGCAAGGCCCCTCCTGGCGGCGCTGTTGGCCGAGACGCAAACGCTGCTGGGCCCGGAAGAGCTTCTCAACACCCTGCTGCGCTTGGCCGAAAGCGAGGCGACGCCCACGCACCAGCGCCTGGCCGGGCTCCCCCTGGAGCGGCGGATGCGGGAAGGTACGGCCCACTTCTCCCGCCTCGGTCACCAATCCCAGTGGCAGCGGGACGGCGATGCCTACGTGGTGCACGGGTACAACTGCCCCTACCACCCCTTGGCCGACCGCTTCCCCCAGTTGTGTCAGATGGACGCCCACCTGGTCGGTCGAATCATCGGCGTGGAGGCGCTTCAGGTGGCCAGCATCCCCCAGTCGGACGGGCGCTGCTCCTTCCGTCTTGCCCTTGTCGAGACCCATCCTCCCGTTGCGAAGGGACGCTAACGCCATGCTCAACCTGCTCCCCAGAGTGCCGCTCTACTGGGCCTTTCGCCGTTGGGGGTGGCCCCGCCCGCTGCCATTCAGCCTGGTGGTCAGCGTCAGCTACCGCTGCAACTCCCGCTGCGCCACCTGTGCAGTGTGGAAGAAGCCCAGCGATGAGCTCACCCTGGACGAGTGGACGAAGGTCTTCGCCCGCCTGGGGCACACCCCCACCTACCTTACCTTCACTGGGGGAGAGCCGTTCTTGCGGGCCGACTTCCCGGAGATCGTTGGGGCAGCTTACCGCCACACGCGGCCTACCCTCATCACCATCCCTACCAACGGCCTGCTCACGCAACGCATCGTGACCCAAGTCGAAGGGATCTGCCGCGCCGCGCCGGGCGCGCAGATCGGCCTCAACCTTTCGCTGGACAGTCTCGGCGAGGACCACGACCGCATCCGCGGGGTGCCGGGCAATTGGGAGCGGGCCATGGAGACCTGGCGGGGGCTCAAGGCGCTGCAACCCCGCCTGCCCAACCTGCTCCTCAGCATCCACACCGTCATCTCTCAGGAGAACATCGACCGCTTCCCGGAGATCTGCCAGGGCCTGCGAGCCCTGCAGCCCGACTCCTACATCACGGAAGTAGCCGAAGAGCGGGTGGAGCTGGGCACAGTGGGTTGGCAGATCACGCCCTCGCCGCAAGCCTACCGCCCTCTGGCCGACTTCCTCAGCCAGCAGGCCCACGCCGCCCACGCGCCAGGGTTGGCCGCCCTGACCCAGAGCCTGCGCGCCCGCTACTACGGCTTGGCCGCCGCCACCCTGGAGCAGCGCCGTCAGGTGATCCCCTGTTACGCCGGCTGGGCCTCAGCGCAGTTGGCCCCCGATGGCGACGTGTGGACCTGCTGCGTGCGCGCCCAGGCGGTGGGCAACCTGCGCAAGGCCGACTACGACCTGCGGCGCATCTGGCGGGCCAGCCGCGGCCCCTTGGCCGACCTGCGACGGGCCATCGCCTGGGGTGAGTGCGCCTGCCCGCTGGCCAACGCCGCCTACGCCAACATGCTGCTGAACCCGGGCACCGCCCTGGGTGTGGCCGGCGACGCCCTGGGCCGTTGGCTGCGAAAGGGCCGTTAGCCATGCCCCGCAAGACGATCCTGCACGCCAGCGACACGCACTTCGGCTACCCCTTCCGTCCCCAGGTGGCCGAGCGCTTCGTCCAACAGGCCCACGAGCTGGCCCCCGACCTGCTGGTCATCAGCGGCGACCTGACCCAGCGCGCCCGGCCGCACCAGTACCGCGCTGCTCGGCAGTGGCTGGACCGCCTCCCGCAACCGCTGTTGGTGGTGCCCGGCAACCACGACGTGCCGCTCTTCAACCTGGTGGAGCGGCTGCGCGCTCCCGTGCGCCGCTACCGCCAGTACATCAGCCCCGACCTGGAGCCGGTCTACGAAGACGGCGGCCTGCTGGCCATCGGCCTCTGCTCGGCCCGTGCCCACACCACCCAGAACGGCTGGCTGCTGCCAGAGCAGATCGCCCACACAAAGGCCCTGGTGGCAGCCAGAACGCCCCAGCAGGCGGCGGGGCTGGTAGTGCATCACCACTTCGTGCCAGTGCCGGGGACTTTCCAGAAACCGATTGCCAATGCCGCCGGGCTGCTGCAGGAGTTTGACGCGCTGGGCGCGGACCTGCTGTTGGTGGGCCACTGCCACCGCGCTTCGGTGCATCGCGCCGAAGGCGGCCTGGTCTTGGTGCAGGCCGGCACCACCACCTCCACCCGAGGCAAGAGCACCGACCGCCGCAAGAACAACTTCCATCTCATCCATCTGGACAGCCACCACCTGGAGGTGACGCGCTGGCAGTGGGACGAGGGCGCCGGCGAGTTCCAGCCGTTGCTGCGGGAAGGCTTCCATCGCCGCACCCCGCCCCCGTTCTTCCTGGCTAGATGAAGAAACTGTCACCCCCCAAGGGGGCGCGTTTATGCACTTTTCACTTACTGCGGGTAGAATGGCACCATGAAGATCGCGCTCATCAGTCCAAAATGGAACCAGATGACCAACAGCTACCCGCCGCTGGGCCTGGGCTACCTGGCCGCTTGCCTGGAGCGGGCCGGCCACGAGGTGCGCATCCACGATTTTGGCCTGCGCCCAGACGTGACCATCGCAGCCGAAGTGGCGCAGGTCGTTGCCTTCGCCCCTGACCTGGTAGGCATGACCTCCATGACCACCAGCCACCACAGCCTAGGGGAGGCCGCCCGGCTCCTCAAGGAGCAGAGCGGCGTGCCCATCGTCATCGGCGGCCCCCACGCCTCCACCCTGCCCCGTGAGACGCTGGAAGACCCCAACCTGGACTACCTGATCTACGGCGAAGGCGAGGAGGCCATGGTGGAGCTGGCCGCGGCCCTGGCCGGGGGCGGTCGGGGCTTGGAGGCCATCGGCGGCCTGTACCGCCGGGTAGATGGCCAGGTGGTGGCCAACCCGCACCGGCCCCTGCTGCAGAACCTGGACGCGCTGCCCTTCCCTGCTCGGCACCTCTACGAGCTGGACCAGTACCGCCTCTTCACCTCCAGCGGCGAGCGCATGATCACCGTGCTCACCAGCCGCGGCTGCCCCTTCGGCTGCAGCTTCTGCTTCAAGGGGATCATGGGGCGCACCTACCGCCAGCGCTCGCCAGAGAACGTGGTGGCCGAGCTTAAGGAGATCGTGGGCCGCTACGGCGTGCGGCACATCTACTTCATCGACGATCTCTTCACCCTCAACGCCCAGCGCCTGACAGCCATGATGAACGCCTTCCTGCAGGAGGGGCTGGACCTGCGCTGGCAGTGCCTGGCCCGGGTGGACCGGGTGACCCCTGAGCTGCTGCGCCTCATGTACCAGGCAGGCTGCCGCGAGATCCACTTTGGCATCGAGTCGGGCAACCCGGAGATCCTGGGCCACACGGCTAAACACATCAACTTGGAACAGGTGCGCCAAGCGGTGGCCTGGACCGAAGAGGCTGGCATCGCCGGCAAGGGCTACTTCATCCTGGGGCTGCCCGGCGACACCGAAGAGACCATGGAGCAGACCATCGCCTTTGCCGCCAGCTTGCCCCTGAGCGAGGCCATGTTCAGCATCGCCACGCCGTTCCCAGGCACACGCCTGTGGGACGAGCTGGTGCAGAAGCGGCCGGAGATCCGCTACAACGGCGACTTCACCCAGGCCTACTACTACAACAGCTACCTGTCGGAGATCGCCCCGTTCCTCAACGTCTCGGAAGTGGACGACAAGCGCCTGAGCCGCCTGGCCCTGGAAGCCCGCCAGCGTTTCGGCGAAGGCAAGGCCCGCCGCGTCTACACCCGCGCCTTCGGCCCTCGCCTGGGCGGGTGGCTGTGGCGGCTTTCTCGCTGGGCCCCCCTGCGCGGGCTGGGGCGTGTGGCGGTGCGGCTGGGCCTCTTCGAGCGCTTCCGGGGCATGCGGCAGAAGACCTTTGGAGGTGCCCACACATGGAACTAGCCACCCTCCGGGTGCGCGGCCAACGTCTCTGGCGGCAGGCCAAGATGCTGCCCCGCTACGCCAGCTACTCGCTGGGCCAGACTCGCCCCTGGACCACACCTAACCGCATGTACCTGGAATCCACCAACGTCTGCAACCTGGGCTGCATCATGTGCCCCACGGGGCGCGGCGAGCAGACCCGCCCCAAAGGCTACATGGACTTCGATCTCTTCCAGCACATCGTGGACGAGGTAGCGCCCTTCGTGGAGACCACCACCCTGCACATCTGGGGTGAGCCGCTGCTGCACCCGCGCCTGACCGACATGATCCGCGTCTGCGCCGCGAAGGGGATCAGAGCCGAGATCTCCACCAACGCCACGCTTCTGACGGAGGAGAAGACCGACGCGCTGCTGGGCAGCGGCCTGGGGGCCATCTACCTCTGCCTGGACGGCGCCACCCGCGACACCTACGAGAAGATCCGCCGTCGGGCCGACTTCGACGAGACCACCGCCAACATCCGCCATTTCTTGGCCGAGCGCCAGCGCCGCGGCCTGCGCGCTCCCTACGCCAGCCTGCAGATCATTGAGATGAAGCCCACCGCAGCAGAGATCCGCCAGTTCCAGGACCTCTGGCGCGGCTCGGGGGTGGACCGGGTCGCCGTCAAGCCGTTCGACTCGTGGGCCGGGCAGGTAGGCGACATCAACGAGCTGGACCCCGACCACGACAAGCCGCGCCTGCAACGCTGGCCCTGCCCCAACCTGTGGTACCACGTGCACATCTACTGGGATGGCAGCCTGGTGCGCTGCGACCGCGACTTCAACCTGGATGGCCCCCTGGGCAACGTTGGGGACGGGGTAATGAAAGCCTGGCGCGGCCCCCAGATGGCTGAGCTGCGCCGCCGCCACGTGCAGGGTGACTTCGCCGGCGTGCGCCCCTGCGAGACCTGCAGCGAGTGGGCCTGGTGGAAGCCCGGTCCGTTCTTCGCCCAGGGCAACCGCCCTGCCGAATAGCCTGGCCCGGAGTGAACCCAGCCCATGAGAGTGACCCTGATCTACCCCGACATTGAAGGCGTGGCCCACTACGGCGCCCGCAAGTACTACCACGGCCTGGGTTACATCTCGGGGGTGCTGAAGGCTGCCGGCCACCAGACGTCCCTGATCTACCTGCAGCAGGAGCCCACTCGGGAGGCATTCCTAGCCCAGCTCCAAGCCCAGCAGCCAGACCTGGTGGGCTTCTCCTCCACCACCCACCAGCACCCCTATGTGGAGCGCTGCGCCGCCTGGATCAAGGAAGCCCTGCCGCAGGTGCGGACCGTCGCCGGCGGCACCCACCCCACGCTGGTGGCGGAAGAGGTGGTGAAGCACCCTGCTTTGGATTTCGTCTGCGTGGGCGAAGGAGAGTACAGCCTGCGGGAGCTGGCCGAGCGTCTGGAAACCGGTCAGTCGGCCGACGGTGTGGCCGGCATCTGGTTCCGACGGGAAGGCGAGGTGGTGCGTAACGCCTTGCGCCCCCTGATCCAAGACCTGGGTGAGCTACCCTTCCCCGACCGTGAGATCTTCGACTTCGACCAGATCCTGCAGCGCAACAACGGTTGGGTAGACATGATGGCCGGCCGCGGCTGCCCCTATGGCTGCTCCTACTGCTGCAACCCCGGCCTGCAGGCCCGCTACAAGGGGTTAGGTCGCTACGTGCGCTACCGACCGGTGGCGAACCTGCTGGGGGAGATCCGTGCCCTGCAGGCCCGCTACCCGCTGCGGGTAATCAACTTCCAAGACGACGTCTTCACCCTGAACCGCGACTGGCTGTTGGAGTTCTGCAGCGGCTACGCGGCCGAGTTCCGCCTGCCGTTCTGGATCAACACCCGGGTGGAGACGATCAACCGCGACGACGTGGTGGAGGCCCTGGCCCGCGCCGGCTGTGCAGGTGTGCGCATCGGTCTGGAATCTGGCAACGAGGAGCTGCGCCGCGACATCCTCAAGCGGCGCATGACCAACGACGAGATCCGCCAGGCTTTCGCTCTGGTGCGGCGGCACGGCCTGCAGGCCTACACCTGCAACATGCTGGGCATCCCAGGCGAGACGCCCGACATGATCCAAGAGACCATCGACCTGAACCGAGAGCTGGCCCCAGAGCAGTTCCAGTTCTCGGTCTTCCACCCCTACCCCATGACCGAACTCTACGAGACCAGCGTGCGGCAAGGCTACTACAACGCGCACCAGGTGTTGCCCACCTACTACAGCCGGGAGAGCGTGCTGCACTTGCCGGGCATGAGCGCCGATGAAGTGGGCGAAGGCTACGATCGCTTTGTGGAGCTGCGCCGGGAGCTGGAGCTGAAACGCCGCAGCCCCTGGAAGTGGCGGGTCTACGACGCCTTGCGCCGGCTGCACCGCGGCGACGCCCTGCGCCTGCGCCGCCGCCTCAACACCCTGGCAACCTGGCGTCGACGGCTGCGCGGTCGCTAACGCCCCGCCCAGGCCCGAGTCAGGCTCCAAGTCAAGAGCGCTGCAACCACCGCGGCAGAGCCCAAGACGGCGAGGCCCACGGCCTGCCCTTCCAGGTACAGACCCAAGCCCCCGAAGAACAGGAAGCCCAACAGCCCATCCATGGCCAGGATGACGGGGGCCAGGGAGCGCCACTGCCGCTCTCGGAACAGCGACCCCAGGGTGGCCAACCACGACGACGCGGAGCCGCGCAGCCCCATGCCCTGGCCCACGGAGGCGCCGCCTGGGGCCGGCTGGGGGCCAGCCTGGCGGGCGGCAGACCACTCTCGGTCGTATTCACCGTCGGGCAGGTCCGCCGGGGGCAGATCCGCAGGGGTGCGCCGCATCCAGGCCACGCCCACCACCATCTCCAACAGGCTCATGGCCGCCAAGACAAGGCACGCGATCCACATGGCCCATCCCTTCGTCTGACCCTGCACCCTCACATGGGCAGGAAGAGCAGCGCCGCCCCATGCAACAACGAAGCGGCGATGAGCACCACCCAGAAGCCCTGGTCCCGCACCTTGTGCCAGAAGCCGAGCATCCCCAGCCAACCGCCGGCCACGCCGCCCACCATGATCATGGTCAACAGCACCGCTTCGGGGATGCGCCACCCATGCAGCTCCGCCTTCAGCTTATCCCAGCCAAAGAGTGCCAGGGTGCTCAGCCCGCAAGCCGCCAACCAGACGCCGTAGGCCGGCCAGTCGGTGCGCCCTCTGATGAACGCGAAGGCGACAGCTGTCAGAACGACCGCCGCCACGCCGGGCCAGAACGAGGCCGACCGCCGCCGCCCTCGGGAGTTGCCTCGCTTCGCCATTCAAGTCGCCTCCTAACCAGCCCAGACGAGCGGCTGACTCAGACTCGGAGCGCTTCGCGGGCGAACCGAGCCACCTGGACCACCTGCACCGGCTTGGGGCGCACAAAGGGCCGCACTTGCCGCAGGCGCGCCCAGGCTTCATCGGCCGTCAGCCCCGTGCTGACCAGGTAGGCCGCGGCCATTGCAGCCGCCCGCCCCACCCCGGCGCCGCAGTGGATGTACACGCCGCCGCCCACTCCTCGCTCTTGCTGGATGAAGGTCACGCCCCGCCGCAGGTCCTCCAAGCTGGGGGCCATGTCGTCTACCGTGGGCAGGTAGAGGTAGCGCTGCGGGGCGATGCCCAGCGCCTGGTCGTCCCACTCGTCACGCATGTTCACCACCGCGGTGATGCCCCGAGCCGCCAGCCGCGCCCAGCCGCGCCGTCGGTACTGGCCGCCCACGTGCAGCCCAGGGGCTACCTCCGTCAGGGCTCGCAGCGGCGCGCCGGTCAGGGCGCGCACCCAGTGATCCGCCACCCACAGGGCCGTCACCTTTGGCCCCTGCTCGGAGAGACGCTCCCAGAGTATGTGCAGGCCTTTCTTGATCTTCACGCCGTCCATGTCCTCCAGCCACGGGAGATGGGCCATTGTACCACAGGTGGCCTCCGCAAGCACCGCCGGGTAGCACTGAAAGCGCCCGCTTCCGCGGGCCTGACGACGCGCCGTGGACACGGGAGGCGCGAGGCCTTCGCCGGCGACGCGACGGGCCAGGGGAAGCCGACGCTCCCCCCAGAAGCCCATTCCCCCTCCGTCATTCCCGCGCAAGCGGGAATCCA
>JAAYZY010000510.1 GCA_012514615.1 Chloroflexota bacterium
ACCGCGCCGCCTGCGGCCGCGGTGGCCACAGCGACGCCAGCGCCCCCAACGGCTACCGCCCCGGCCGCTGGGGCCCCCACGGCGCCCCCCGCCGAGGACACCCCAACCGCGCCGGCGCCAGCGGCTACGGCCACCGACAGCACGCCCAAGCCACAGCGGATGCGCTCGCCGGACTTCGGCGTGCAGACGTTCCTCTGGTGGCGGGAGGAGGTGGCCGACCGCGACCTGAGGCTGGCGGAGGATGGCGGCTTCCGCTGGGTGAAGCAGCTCTTCTCCTGGCAGGATATCGAAGGGCACGGCAAGGGCCAGTACGACTGGTCCAACACCGACCGTCTGGTGAAGCAGGTGCAGGATCATGGCCTGAGACTTATCGTGCGGGTCAGCCAAGACCCTGACAAGCCGTTCTGGGCAGGCAACCCCCCGGAGAACAGCCAGCACTTCGCCGACTTCCTGGAGGCGGTGGCAACGCGCTACCGGGGACGCATCCATGCCTACCAGGTGTGGAACGAGCCGAACCTGGCCCGGGAGTGGGGCGAGAAGCGGCCCGATCCGTCCGGTTACGCGGCTATGCTGCGCCTCTCCTACGCGGCCATCAAACGGGGCGATCCAGCCGCCATTGTGGTGACTGCGGGGATGGCCCCCACGGGCACCGACAACGAGATTGCCATGCCCGACATGAAGTTCTACGACCTGATGTACCAGGCCATGGGCGGCAAGAGCGACGGCTACTTCGACATGCTGGGGGTGCACGGGGCAGGCTACGCCGCGGCCCCGGAGGTGGGCCCCGACGAGGCGGCCGGCGACAAGGCGCGCTACGGCGGCGAGCGGTTCTTCGCCTTTCGCCACGTGGAAGATGTGCGCGAGCTCATGGTGCGCTACGGCGACAAGGACAAGAGGGTGGTGGTGCTGGAGTTCGGTTGGACCACCGACAACCGCCCGGATAGCCCGTACTACTGGCACGGCGCCGGCGCCGGCATCACCGAGAAGACCAAGGGCGAGTACCTGGTACGGGCCTTCGAGTATGCCGAGGCCAACTGGAAGCCCTGGATCGCCCTCATGAGCGTGATCTACTTGCCCGACATCCAGTGGACGGCCCAGGACGAGCAGTACTACTGGTCCATCATCGGCCCGGGCTACCCCGACCTCTTCCTGCAAGAGGCTTACGTGCGGTTGTGCATCTACCTGAACGAGATGCAGGGGCAGAGTTGCCCCTATGCCCCCAAGTAGGGAGCGGCTGCGCGGTCTCGGCGCGGCGGTTCGGGCACAACCTTAGCCAGACGGGGGCGGAGCGCTAGCGCTCCGCCCTTTCTTCTTCCATCTGTACCAGCACCTGCCCCAGCCCGGGCACGCCGGCGCGCAGCCTCCGCTCCAACTGGTCGGCCAGGCGGTGCGCCTCGTCCACCGTGGCGCGGGCATCGGTGGTGCAGTGCAGCACCACATCCAACCCTTCAGCAGCCTGCCGCACCTTGACGCTGTGGCAGTGGTGCACCGCCGGCATCTCGCCCAGCGCGGCGCTGATGGCTGCCTGCACTTGGGCCACGGCTTCTGGCGCGGCGCCCTGGGTATGGGTGGGCATGCAGCGCGGTTCGATGTGGGTGTTGACGGCGCGCACGGCAGGCACCTCAGCGCGCACCTTCTCTTCGAACCGCCCCAACAACTCTCGGGCCTGGGCCAGGGTCAGGCTTTCGTCCATCTCGGCGTGGAGGTCCAGGTCCAGGTGGCGGCCCTGATGGGCGTGCATGTTGTGCAGGCGGATGCCCAGCGTGGCCGCCAGCGCGCTGAGGGTCTGCTCCAGCGATTCGTCGGGGACTCGGTCGGGGTCAATGTGGACTACCACGTCACTCTCCCGGGCCACGGCGTCCCTGATCCGCTCTTCCACCTGGGTGGCGATGGCGTGAGCTTCCTCCAGGGACTTGCTGCGATCTACCGAGGCAATGACGTCCAAGTAGACGGCCGGACCCGACTCCCGCAGGCGGATCTCGGCAATCCCCTCAACGCCGGGCACCTGGCGGGCCTGCTCCAGCACTCGCTCAGGGAGACCATCCGGCGCTGTATCGAGAAGAGCCATGGTGGCGCGCTTGCCCAACTGCAGGCTGATGTAGATGACAATGCAGGCAACACCTAGCGCGGCCAGGGCGTCGGCGTGGATCAGGAAGCGCCAGGCCGGGCCCAGGCGCTCGCCCAGCCAAACCAAGCCCAAGCCAGCGATGAC
>JAAYZY010000511.1 GCA_012514615.1 Chloroflexota bacterium
CCACCTCAGGCGTGCTGTAGTAGCTGTCGCAGAGGTCGCAGTTGAGGCTGGCCCGGCCGCGACCGTTCTCGAAGAGCACCACCTCGCCGCGGAAGCCGTCCGGGTGGTCCAGGATGCGCTGGATGATGCCGCGCACCACGTCCACGTTGGTGGCCCCGCGGTGCTTCCACTGGGCGTTGATCTTCAGCATCACTACGTCATCGGGGCCGATGAGCCCCTGGGGACCGGCCAGGCGGCTCTCCCTAGACGTCTTGTAGAACTTCTGCCCGTGATCGCCCATGAGGCCTAGCAGCGCGTCAACGCCGGGATGGTGGTTGCCCTGGCTGAAGTCCGGGGCCGGGATGTTCCTCACATGGAAGAGGGTGGACATGCTCATCTCCTTTGGGCACGAGAATCGGTACGGGGCCAGGCCCAACAACCGCGAAGGCCGTTAGCTCCAGCAGTGGCTGCGGTAGGCCGTCAGCAGGCGGTCGATCTCGGCGCGGCCCTCCGCGCCCTGCGGCAGCAGCGGGCGGCGCGGCGGCCCGCCGTAGAAGCCCATCTGGTCCATGGCGTACTTGAGGCCGGGCACGCCGAAGCGGGCAGTGACGGCGTTGTTCAGGTCGGCCAGCGCCAACTGAACAGCGCGTGCCTCTGCCAAGCGGCCGGCGCAGAAATGGTCGTAGAGCTGACGCAGCGGCTCCGCGGCGAAGTTGGCCAGGGCCATGATGCCGCCCACCGCGCCCAAGCTGAGGAAGGGGAGCAGGGCGCTGCCGGTCCCGGCGAAGACCTGGAAATCCGGCCGGGCGGCCAGGACGCTGGCGATCTTCACTACGTTGGAGCTGCTGTCCTTGGCCCCGATGATGCGCGGGTGTTGGGCCATGGCCAACAGCGTGGCTGGGGCGAAATCCACCCCGGTGAACTGGGGCACGTTGTAGACCAGGATCGGGATGGGCGAGGCGTCGGCCAGAGCGTGGTAGTGGGCCACCAAGACATCGTGGGTCAGCGACGGCCGGTAGAAGGTGGGAGGTACCACCAGCGTGGCCTCAGCGCCCAGCTCTGCAGCCAGCAGGGTCAGTTCGATGGTCTCGGCGGTGCTCTCGGCGCCGGTGCCTGCGATGAACCGCTTGCCGCTGCCCCGAAGCACGTCGGCGCAGACCTGCCAGATGCGCCGTTTCTCGTCCCGGCTGAGGTAGACCGCCTCGCTGTTGGAGCCGGGGACGACAACGCCATCTAGCGGCTGGGCCGCCCAACGCCGCAGGTTGGCTTCCAGCTTGTCCAGCGCTACCTTCTGTTGGCTGTCGAACGGTGTGGTGATGGGGGGGTACAGGCCGCCTAGGTTCATGATGAGGTTCCTCGCTTTCTCAGTAGAGCGTCTGGGTGTTCAGTACATTGAGCAGGGGCTGGCCGTTGAGGTACCGGCGCAGGTTCTCACAGAAGAGATCGGTGATCCGCTCGTTCTCGCGATCGCTAGTGCTGGCCGAATGCGGACTGACCAACACGTTGGGCATCTCCCAGAGGGGGCTGTCGGGGGGCAGCGGTTCCTGGGCAAAGACATCCAAGGCTGCCCCTCGCAGGTGGCCGGACTGCAGCGCGGCGATCAGGGCGGGCTCATCCACCACAGCGCCCCGGGCGACGTTGATGAGAATGGCCCCCTTGGGCAGGGCAGCCAGCTCCTGCTGGCCGATCATCCGCTCGGTGAAGGGCGTGTGGGGTACGCTCAGCACCAGGTACTCCGCCCGCTGCAGCATCTTATGCAGGTCAGCCAATGGGTAGAACTGGTCCAGGAAATCGGTGCGAGGGCTGCGGTTGGCGCCGATGACCGTCATGCCGAAGGCCCGGGCCACCCTGGCCACCTCTCGGCCGATCTTGCCCATGCCCACGATGGCCAGGGTGCGCCCATGCAGGTCGGTGCCGGCATAGCGTTCCCAGTGCTTGCGGGCTTGATCTTGCACCATACGCAGCAGGCCCTTTTCGAACATGAGCATGGCCATGAGGCAGAACTCGGCCAGGGGCTGGGCGTGGATGCCGCTGGCCGTGGTGAAGGTGGTCTTGGGCATGCGCTGGTCGTAACCCTGCGCCTTGACGAACTGGCCGATGCCGGCGCTGGTGGCCTGCAGCCAGCGCACGTTGGGGGCCAGCGTGGGCAGGTCTTCGTGGTGGGTGTGGTCGAAATCGAGAAGGATGTCGGCCTGCGCCAGCAGGCTGCGCCAGCGCGCCTCCTGCTGGAGTGAGCGCTCCCTGGGCTGCCCGTGGTGGTCAGCCGGGTAGCGCGGGGGGCGCAGCAGCTCGGGCTCGTAGAGCACACGCAGCCGCGGGTCCACTTGGCGGATGCGCTTCACGTGCTCCGGCTCCAGGTAGCTGGCGATCAGGACGGTGTAGCTCGATTCGGTCATGTGGTTCCCTCTCGATGGTAGCGTCTTGGCGCTATACGGCGACGGGCAAACCGCCCTGTCGGGACGAGCGGTAGAGCGCCTCGATAGTTCGCATGTTGGCTGCCGCTTCGGCAGGGCCGTAGCGCACTGGCCTGCGGAGCAGGATGCTGTCGGCGAAGTGCTCCACCATACGCTGGTATTGGTCCGCCCCGGCGATGGGGTGGACCTTGGGAGCACCCTGACCGTGGCGCTCGTAGATCGCCGTGTCGGACTTGCCGGGCAGGAAGGCTGCTGGCACTTCCAGATGAGCTTCGGCGCCAGCCACCTGGTAGACCTCGCGCCGCTCCATGGATAGGGCGCAATCGAACTGGGCCAGCAGGCCGCTGGGGAAGCGTAGCGTGGCCACCATCTGGTCATCCACGCCTGAGCCGGCCCAACGGGCAACCGCCTGTACTTCTGTCGGCTCCTCCTGGGCCGCGGTGCGGCAGATGTTGACGCAGTAGCAGCCCACGTCCATCAACGCACCGCCCCCCAGGTTGGGTTGCCAGCGAATGTTGGCCGGGTCGGCGAGTCGGAAGGTGAAGGCAGCGTGAATCAGGCGCAGCGGCCCCAAAACGCCGCTGCCGACGATCTCCAGCACCTTCTCTGTGCGGGGATGGAAGCGGTACATGAACGCTTCCATCAGCAGCACCCGCCGCGCTTCGGCTTCGGAGGCCATCTCCAGGCATTCCTGGGCGGTCAGTCCCAGGGGCTTCTCGCACAGGATGTGCTTGCCCGCCTCTGCCGCCCGGATGACCCACTCGCGGTGCAGGCTGTTGGGGAGGGGGATGTAGACAGCATCGACGTCATCTGCCTGGAGCAGCGCTTCGTAGCTGCCGTAGGCTTGCGGGATACCCATCTGGCGGGCGAAGCCCGCGGCGGTCTTGCCAGAACGGCTGGCCACCGCCGTGACCGTGCAGTTGCGCGCCGCTTGGAGCGCCGGGATCACCGCCACGCGGCCGATGTTGGCGGTGCCCATCACGCCCCAACGTACTCTCGGGTCTGCCATGGCACAACTCCTCTTCGCCCCAAGGTGGCTTGCGGTTCTTGGGCCCGCTCCGTCGCCTGGGTCCTGGCGGCGGAGCGGCCGCCGCCTCATGGCACGATCACGGTGCGCACCCCGGCTCCGAAGCTCTCCAACGAGTCGAGAGCCTCGTTGATCGCCGCAGCAGCCAGGGGTACGGTGCGAGTGACCACCGCTGACAGGTCCAACTTGCCCCGG
>JAAYZY010000512.1 GCA_012514615.1 Chloroflexota bacterium
CCGCCCTGGATGAAGGAACAGCCGCCCACGCCGCGCACGCCCAGAGGTTGCGCGGCGCTCTGTTCCTGCGGGCGGCCGGGCTGGTCTTGGCCGGCGTGGGCGCGCTCCTGGCTGGGGCGGCCCTGCTGTGGGCCCTGGGGAGGTAGGGGGCGTGGGCCTGCTGGGCTGGCTGGGGTTGGCGCTGTTGCTGGCGGGGGCCGGTCTGCTCTGGTGGGCGCGGCGGCGCTGGGGGGCCAGCGGCTTACCCCCAGCTCAGGTGGTGGCCGCCGACCGCCGCGGCTGGCGGCGACCGGCTCAGCCCTACTACTCAGCGCGTTGGGGCCTTACCGGTCGGCCCGACTACGTTCTCCGCCAGGGGGCGCGCCTGATCCCCGTGGAGTTGAAGAGCGGCGGTACGCCTGCGCAGCCCTACGCCGGCCACCTGCTGCAGTTGGCGGCCTACTGCCTGCTGCTGGAGGAGGCTGAAGGCCAGCCCCCGCCCTACGGTCTGCTCTGCTATCCCCAGGCCACCTTCCGCGTGCCCTTCGACCGCCGCATGCGAGCGCAACTGCTGGCCGCGCTGGAGGCCCTACAAGGCGCGGCCCCGCCGGGGGGCCTCCCTCGCGGGCACCGCGACGCCCAGCGCTGCGCAGCCTGCAGCTACGGCGGGGCCTGTGACCAGCGGCTGGAGGCTTGACAAAGCCTCGCCGCTTGTGTATACGAATATACGAAGAACACCTTGGATTGCCGGAGGCCAACGTGATGGAGGCAGGGCGGGAGGTCCGGATTACCATTGTGGGCGGCGGGTCGGCCAACTGGGCGCCCAAGCTGCTGGCCGACCTGGCCCACCCCCCGACCTTGCGCGGGCACCTGGTCCTCATGGATATCGACAGCGCGGCCCTGCAGACCATGACCGGCCTGGGCCGGAAGATGATGGCGGGCCTGGGCGGGCGCTTCCGGGTGGAGGGCGTGACTGACCTGGATGCGGCACTCCAGGGCGCTGACTACGTGGTGCTGACCATCAACACCGGCGGCTACCCGGCCACGCGGCAAGACCTGGAGATTCCCGAACGGTACGGCGTCTTCCAGACGGTGGGCGACACGGTGGGGCCTGGGGGGCTCATGCGGGGCCTGCGCAACGCGCCGGTGGTGGTGGGCATAGCCCAACGCATGGCTGCGCTCTGCCCGGGGGCCTGGCTGCTCAACTACTCCAATCCCATGGGCATCCTCTGTCAGGCGGCAGCCCTGGCCACGGGGATCACCGTGGTGGGCCTGTGCCACGAGCTGCAGGGCTTGGAGCGCACCCTACAGACGGTGCTGGGCCTGGAGCGACAGGGGCAGGTGGCGCTGCGGGTCGGCGGCATCAACCACTTCTCCTGGGTGCTGGAGGCTTGGCTGGATGGACAGAGCGTGTTTCCGCGTCTGCGGGAGCACGCCCGCACCCTGCACCGAGCTGACATCTCCTACGACGAGATGTCGCCCTACGCTGACCAGACGTTGGTCAAGTTCCTGCTGCTGGAAGCGACTGGGGCGCTGGGTGTGGCTGGCGACCGCCATATCGTGGAGTCCTACCGCAACTTCCTCTCGCCGGAGAGCGAGTGCGGCTGGACCTACGGCGTCAAGCGCACCACCGCCGACGAGTTCGAGCAGGCGTTTCGAGATCACCGCGCCTGGGCCCAAGGGATGCTGGCCGGGCAAGAGGCGCTGCCAGATCGGCATTCCGGGGAGACCGTCTTCCAGATCATCGAAGCCCGCGAGCGAGACCTGGGCCGGCCGTTCTTCGTCAACCTGCCCAACGTGGGCCAGATCGCCAACTTGCCCCAGGGCCGGGTGGTGGTGACCTACGCTCTGGTGGGCGCGCACGGGCTAGCGCCCCTGGCCCTGGGGGAGCTGCCCCCCAGCGTGGCCCCGCAAGTGCGCCTCCATTCCGACATTCAGGAGATGGTCGTGCAGGCGGCCCTCACCAGCGACAAGTCGCTGGCTCGGCAGGCGTTCTGCCTGGACCCGCTCATGCCGGACTTTCGGGCCAGCCAAGCGCTGTTCGAGGAGATGTGCCAGGCTCAAGGGCTGTTCCAAGGAGGCAGGGCATGCCCCAGATCCTGCTGACCAACGACGACGGCGTCCAGGCCCGGGGGCTGCTGGCCTTGCGCCGGGCGCTGGTTGCCGTGGGCGAGGTGACCGTCTTCGCGCCGGACCACAACTGGTCGGCGGCTGGCCACACCAAGACGATGCACAAGCCGCTGCGGGTGCGCCGCACCGCTCTGGCCGACGGCTCGCCGGCCCTCACCACCACCGGCGCGCCCTCCGACTGCGTGGGCCTGGCCCTGTTGGGGATGACGCCGCAGCGGCCGCACCTGGTGGTCTCTGGCATCAATGAAGGCTCCAACGTGGGGCACGACATCACCTACTCAGGCACGGTGGCCGCAGCCATGGAGGCGGTGGTCACCGGTGTGCCGGCCATCGCCGCCTCGTGGGAGACGGTGCCGATGCGCCGAGCCATCGAGATGGCCAGCGAGGCCTGGGGCACCCTGGCCGATGAAGACGGCGATGAGGTACTCGCCTTCGCCGCCCGTTTCGTTGCCGACCTGGCCGCCCTGGTGCTGGGCCATGGCCTGCCTGAGCACACGCTGCTGAACGTGAACTTCCCGGCGGTGAGACCGCCGGAGATGCGCGGCGTGGCCGTCACCCGCCTGGGCCGCCGCGTCTACCGGGACGTGCTGGTGGAGCGGCAGGACCCCCGGGGGAAGCCCTACTACTGGATCGGCGGCAGCCCGCCTTCGGGCATCGTGGAGCAGGGCACCGACATCGGGGCGTTGGCCCAGGGCTACGTCTCGGTGACGCCGCTGAACATGGACATGACCGATCGGCAGCTTCTGCCGGTCTTGGAACGTTGGGAGATGCGCTTGCCGGCGGTCCCTTGACCGCTTCTTGGGGAGGCAAGTCAGCGAGGCAAGTCTTGACAGAGATGGAGGGATCGGCATGACTCAGTTTGCGTTCTTCCGCGGCGCGTTTGTGCCCATCAACGAAGCCCGGCTCAGCATCATGAGCCACGTGGTGAACTACGGCACCGGCTGCTTCGAAGGCATTCGGGCCTATTGGAGCGCCGAGGAGGAGCAGCTCTACGTTTTCCGCATGCCGGAGCACTACCGCCGGCTGCTGCGGTCTTCGCACATCCTGCGTATCGAGCAACCCTACAGCACCGAGCAGTTGGGGGAGATCTCCCTGGAGCTGCTGCGTCGAGAGGGGTTCCGCGCAGACGTCTACCTACGCCCCCTCTCCTACAAGGGCTCGGAGGGGATCGGCGTCCGCCTGCACGACCTGCGCGATGAGTTCTCGCTCTTCGCCGTGCCGTTTGGCCAGTACCTGCCGTTCGAGAGCGGGGTGCGGGTCTGCGTCTCGTCGTGGCGGCGGGTGAGCGACAACGCTATCCCAGCCCGGGCCAAGATCGTGGGGGCCTACGCCAACTCAGCCCTGGCCAAGACCGAAGCCCACCTGAACGGTTTCGACGAAGCGATCGTCCTGGGGGAGAGCGGCCACGTCTCTGAGGCCAGCGCAGCCAACCTCTTCTTGGTGCGGGATGGGCAGCTGGTCACCCCGCCGGCCACGGACGACATCCTGGAAGGCATCACCCGTCATTCCGTGATGACCCTGGCGCAGCAGGAGCTGGGCATCGCTACGGTGGAGCGGCCCATCGACCGCACCGAGCTCTACGCGGCAGATGAGGCGTTCTTCTGCGGCACTGGGGTGGCAGTGGTGCCCATCGGCGAGATCGACCACCGCCGGGTGGGGCAGGAGCCGATCGGCCCCATCACCGCCCAACTGATGGCCCTTTACGACGACACGGTGCGTGGCCGGCGGTCGGCCTACCGCCATTGGTGCACGCCGGTCTACCCATGAGCCTGGGGGAAGGGACGGCCCGCGTGGAGTGGTTGCCGCCGCGCTCTTGGGGGATGGCGTGGCCGGCCTTGGCGGCCCTGAACGTGGGTCTGATGGGGGAGGCGGCGCTGGTCTTCTGGTTGAGCCGCCGGCCTTTGGGCCTCCCCACCTTCTATGGGGCCCTGGCGGTTCTGGCTGGCCTGGCCGCCCTGGCGGCCTTGGCCTGGTGGCTGTGGGGCTACTGGAGCTTGCGCTACTGGCTGACCCGCAACGCGGTGACCATCGGTTGGGCCGGCCGGCGCCTGGTCATCCCTCTGGGGGCCATCCAGGCTGTGGAGCGGGGCGCCTCGGCCGGGCCAGACCGACGCTGGCGCCCCTTGCGGCAGCCTGGCTATTGGGTGGGGCCGTGGCGTTCCGTGGACGGCCGCGTGGTGCAGTGCTTCGCCACCGCGCCGCTGGAGCAGCAGGTCTTGCTGCATACCAGCGCCGGTCTCTGGGGGCTCTCGCCGACCGACCCAGAGGCGTTCTTGGCGCGTCTGGAGGCAGAGCGCCGCTTGGGCCCGACGCGCCAGGAGCGCCTGGCCTGCCGGTGGCAAGGGCCGTGGGGCTGGGCCTTCTGGCGAGACCGCTGGGCCTGGGCGGCCTGGGGAGCGGGGCTGCTGGGGCACCTGGTCTTCTGGCAGCGGGCCCTGGCCCTGCGGTCCGGTGGAGACGCACCGCTTTGGGGCCTGGCTGCGGGGCTGGCCGCGGGCCTGCTGGGCGCTGCCCTGTATGGGCAAGACCGCACCGCGGCGCGCTGGCTGTGGGTGGGGGCGGCTTGGTTGCAGTGGGCGGGCGCGCTCCTGGTTTGGCGAGGCTGAGGGGCCGGCCCCGGCCCTCTGGGCAGGAGAGCGGTCGACTTGACAAAAGTTGGCGTCGCCTATACAATGACAGGTGCAACGAAAAGTGGGTGTGCTGCAGGTCTCACCCTCCATATCTATCTATACCCTGGCCTGTCTGAATGGAAAAGCTGAGAGGACGTAGTAGTCTGGTCGTGCTGGTCGCCGTGGTGGCGTTGCTCTGTGTGGGCTGCGCCTGCCTTTCTTCCGTATGTGCGCTGACGACCTGGGCTGTGAGACCGCTGGAGAGCATCCCGCTTCTCCGTCCTCTGGGGACAGCCATCGCCCAACCATCCACCTCCCCCACCGCAGCGCCGTGGGCGATCACCACCCCTCCCGGGCCCAGC
>JAAYZY010000513.1 GCA_012514615.1 Chloroflexota bacterium
ATGCGCGGCGCCAGCCCGTGGGCAGATCTGACGCGCCAGCCCTCAAGGAGGCCACAACATGAGAGTACTGGTGACCGGTGCTGCAGGGATGCTGGGAAGCGATCTGTGCCCAGCCTTCATCTCCAGACATGAGGTGCTAGCCACCGACGTGGGCGAGCTGGATGTGCGCGATCCCGGCCAGGCGCTACAGTTCTGCGCGGCTCACAAGCCCGACCTGGTCGTCCACCTGGCGGCAGCCACCGACGTAGACGAGTGCGAGCGCAACCCCGACCTGGCTTATGCCACCAACGCCATCGGAACGCGCAACGTGGCGTTGGCCTGCATGCACTGCGGCGCGACCATGGTGTACATCATCACCATCAGCGTCTTCGATGGCACGAAGCCCACGCCCTACACCGAATACGACACGCCGAACCCCCTCAGCCACTACAGCCGCGCCAAGCTGGCCGGCGAGCAGATCGTCCAGAGTCTGCTCAGCCGCTACTACATCGTGCGCGCCGGGTGGATGTTCGGCGGGCACGAGAAGGACAAGAAATTTGTGGGGCGCATCCTGGAGCTGGCTTCAACACGCTCCAGCCTGGACGTCGTAGACGACAAGATCGGGTCGCCTACCTACACGGTGGACCTGTCGTCGGGCCTCCTGCGTCTCATCGAGACCGGGCTCTACGGTCTCTACCACATGGTGGGCGTCGGAAGCCCCTGCACGCGCCTGGAGTACGCCGGGGAGATCCTGAAGCTGGCCGGCATCCGCTCGTGCGAGCTGCGCCCGGTGACCTCGGCGCGCTTCCCCCTCTCGGCCCCCAGGCCGAGGATGGAGGCAGCGGTCAACTACCACCTAGAGCTCATGGGGCAGCACTGGGTGCGCCCCTGGCGAGATGCCTTGGCCGACTACCTGGATCGCCCCATGTGGGCCCTGAACCCGGCTCGGGTCGCGGCCCAGCGAGCGGCCGTGGACGGAGGCACGCCAGCGTGACCACGGTCAGCGTCATCGTACCCGCCTACAACCACGCCGCCTTCCTGCCGCGCACGCTGGAGAGCGCCCTGGGCCAGACCTGGCAGGACCGCGAGATCATCGTCGTGGATGATGGCTCGCGGGACGAGACGCCAGCAGTGGCAGCCCGCTTCGGGCAGGCAATCCGCTACGCACGCCAGGAAAACCAGGGGATGGCCCGCACCAGGAACAATGCCATCCGCCTGGCTTCCGGTCAGCTCATCAGCTTCCTGGACGACGATGACCTGTGGCTCCCAGAGTACCTGAGCACGGTGGTGGAGCGTTTCGCAGCCGACCCGGACCTGGCGGCGCTGCACACCGGCTATCGTCTGACGTCAGACCAGGAGGCCCTCGACTACCCGCGGTGCGGCACCAGGGTGGTGCCGCCAGACCGCCTGCACAGCGCCTTGCTCGAGGGGGGATTCTTCCCTCCCAGCAGCGTCACCGTGCGCAGGAGCTGCCTGGAGAACGTGGGCGTGTTCGACGAGAGCCTGCAGGGCTGCGCAGACTGGGAGCTCTGGCTGCGCATCAGCGCGGCGGCCAAGTTCGCGGGCATTCCCGATGTCCTGATGAAGTACCGGCTGCACGCCGGGGGCCTCTCGTCAAATGTGAAGCACATGTTCGACGACCGCCTACGGGCCATCAGCAAGCACTGCGGGCTCGACGGAGGCCCCCTCCAATCGTGGCCGGAGGAGAAGC
The DNA here is from genome assembly GCA_012514615.1 of Chloroflexota bacterium. Next base: position 1,691 of record JAAYZY010000513.1, read on the forward strand.
GCCGCGTGGTTGCCTTTGCCTACCGCTCTGCAGCCCACGAGTACAGCATGCAGAGCCGCCCCGAAGAAGCCTGGGCGCATTTCGCCCAAGCGGCAGCCATTTGGCCGCCCCTAGCGGGTCGTTTGGACACATTCTACGAGCTGGCCTGCGGCGACCAGCCCAGAGGCTATCGGGGCACCCTTGAGGGTCTGAACCTGCACCAGAACGAACAAGAGATGCTCCCACGGCTGAACCGTCTCTTCGGCGAAGCGTCGCCTGAGCTGCGGCCGTGGCGTCGCCGGGCCTACGGCAACATGTATCTGGCCCTGGCCATGCTCTACGACCAGAGCGGAGAGTGGCCGCAGGCCCGTCGACACCTGATCCAGGCTG
>JAAYZY010000514.1 GCA_012514615.1 Chloroflexota bacterium
AGCTGCCGGGCCACCTCGCCGCCGGCTTGGTGGAAGGACGCGCCTGGGCGCACCTGGATGAACTGGACCTGGCTCGCGCCTGCGTGGAACGGGTGCTGCAGACCGACCCAGAGAACGAGGAAGCGCGGGATCTGGCGCAGGAGATCGCCCAGCGGATGCAGGCCGCGGGACAGGTGGACGACAGCGGCCTGGCGCAGTTCCTGCAGGAGGTGGACGGACTGGGCGGGCGGCTGAACCTCCTGGAGCGGCTGTGGCGAGATGGTCAGTTGGCGGAAGCGCAGGCGCTGGCCCAGGAGATGACCGACCAACCCAAGGCCGGGATCATCGCCGCGCTCATCCGCCTGCAGCAGGGGCGCGATGAAGAAGGCACCGCATCGCTGCACGACGAGCTGGCCCGCGAGCCTAGCCTGTCGGTAGCCCGCCGGCTGCTGCAGGGCCACCCCCTGGAGCGCTTGCTGCTGGACCCGTTGGTGGGGTGGCCTAACGGCGATTTGGATGAGGTGCCGCTCCCCCGGGCCTGGCAGCGCCAGCCGCAGGCGGTGGGCGCGGTGCCTATGCCCAATGCCGCTGCGGCGCCGGCTGGGGCTGAACCGGTGGCAGAGAGCGTCGCCCAGCGCCCAGCCCCCGCCCTTGACCCCGAGCTGGCGGCAGTGCAGGCCGAGTTGGATCGCATCGCCCAGCAGCTGCAGCAGCGGGAGAAGCGATCGGCCGTGGCGAAAGGGCGCGCCCCCAAAGGCGTACAGCTCTTGGTGAGCAGCCGGGCGGGCTTGGAAAGGGCCTTCCGCAGCGATGGGGCGAAGGCTGTTGAGGAGCGGTTGTTGGCGCTGGTGCGTGGGGCGAGGGAACAGGGCGAGCAGGTCCAACTCATTTATGTGGACGACCCACGGGCCCTGGCCACCTTTCAGCCGGTGAACCCCCGCAGCCCCGAGGCGGTGAAGGGGCTGATCCTGCAGCTGCGTGCGGCCCTGGGCGAGACTGGCCGGGGCCTGCAGTCGGTGCTTCTTGTGGGCGGGCACAGCGTGGTGCCGCCGTTCCGCTTGCCCAACCCGGCCGAAGATGACGACGAGACCCTGCTCACCGACAACCCCTATGGTTGCCTGGCGGGGGAGGGGGTGCTGCCAGCCTGGCCGGTGGGCCGCCTGCCGGACGCCGAGAGCAGCCGCCCCGACCTCCTGCTGCGCCTGCTGGACCACATTGCGGAGAACAGGCGAGGGCGCGACAAAGCACGGTCGGGGCTCAGGCTAGGGCTGCTGCGCAACGGCCGCGCCGGCAACGGCCACCTGGCGGCCATGGGCTACTCGGCCAGCTTGTGGCGGGAGGCCGCGCGCTCCGTCTACGGCGCCTTGGCCGACCCAAGGGCGTTGCGCATGTCGCCGCCGCTGTCGTATCAGCACGTGGCTACCCTGGCCCAAGAGCCGCCGGCGCTGGCGTACTTCAACCTCCATGGCCTGGCCGAGAGCCAGTGTTGGTATGGGCAGCGGGACCCGCTGTTCAAGGCCGACTACCCGCCGTTCCCCCTGGCGTTGCGCCCCGCCGACGTAGACGGTCGGTACAAGGGAACAGTGGTCTTCAGCGCCGCCTGCTACGGAGCACTCTGTTGGGGGCCGCAGGCCGAAAACCGCCTGGCGTCTCGCTTCATGGTGGCTGGGGCCCGGGCATTCGTCAGCTCCACCGGCACCTCCTACGGGTCGCTCATGCCGCCGGTGGCCTGCGCCGACCTGCTGGCCGAGGCCTTCTTGGAGGCTGCTGCAGCGGGGCACCCGGTGGGCGAGGCGCTGGTGGCTGCCAAGCTGCGGGTGGCCCGCACCATGATGGAACGGCAGGGCTTCTTGGATGGCGAGGACCAGAAGACGCTGCTCTCCTTCGTGCTCTATGGCGACCCCACTCACCGCGTCAGCAGTAGGGAGGCCACTGACAGCAGCCTGGACTTCTCGCCGGTGGAGGTGCTGCTGTCTTGCGATGGGCCGTGTGGCGAAGGCGAGCCGATCCAGGTGGAGGACTTGGCTCCTAAGGTCCTGGTCCGGGTCAGACGGCTGGTGCAAGAACGCTACCCGGAGATGGAAGACGCCGCCATGGAGGTGGCTGGTCACGCGGGCAGCGGCCGTCTGTGCCGCTGCGGATCCACCTTGCACCGCAAGGGGCCTGATGCTCTCGCCCACCCGCTGGTCTTCCGGCTGAGGAAGCGGATGACCGGGGATGGGTATGAGCATACGGTGCAGCTACGCATCAGCGCCGCGCCCGATGGCCGGCTCCTGAAGATGACTGTGTGCCGCTAGGAGCGCCCCATGAACTTGTCGGACTATCCCCGCCCCAGTGGGGACACAGGGATCGGCTTCCACTACTACCCAGACATGAACCACTACGGCCAGAAGGACCTGGACTTCTGGTTGCCGGAACTGAAAGCCATGGGGACCAGTTGGCTGGTGCTGCTCTCTCCTTTGGACAACCCGATACCCGCCTTCTTCCTGGACGCGTTGGTGCAGAGCGGCATCGAGCCGGTCCTGCGGGTCTACACGCCAGTGGTGCGTCCCATCCCTGTGGAGTCGCTGCGGCGCCTGCTCACCAACTACCTGGGGCACGGGGTGCACTACGTGCACGTCTACAACGAGCCGAACCTGCCTCTGGAGTGGGACGCGGCCGAATGGGCCAAGCCGGCCCTGGTGGACCGCTTCATGGACCTGACCATCCCCTGCCTGGAAGAGATCAAGCGCCTGGGCATGATCCCGTTGTTCACGCCCCTGGCCCCTGGCGGTCACTACTGGGAT
>JAAYZY010000515.1 GCA_012514615.1 Chloroflexota bacterium
CGCAGACCAGGGCCGAGGCGTCGAGACCTAGGCGCTGCAGCGCTCGGCAGACAGCCCGCACGTGGGCCGGGCTGCCGCTGTGGGAGCCGGTCATCACGGCGAGCTCCTCGTCGGCGAACCCGAAGCGGTCGGCTGCGCCGCTTTCCACCATGGCCACGGCCTGCAGCGGCTTGGCGGAAGAGCGCATGTACGTGACATAATCCGGGTCGCCCGCGGCGGCCAGCACCCGGCCGTGGGCGTCGCTCACCACCAACACGCCGCGGTACAGCGATTCTACCAGGGGACCTCGACGCACCTCCACCAGGGGGGGCAGGGTGGGCGATGCGTTGCCGGTTGATATGGACATCGTCGTGTTCTCCTCCGTGGAGAGATGAAGAGACCAGGGCCAACTCAGAGGGGCGGTTCGCTGAGTCGCTGAAGCTTCTCCTGCACTTCTTGCCAGCTGATCTGGGAAAGCCCCAGCTTGCGGCGCAGGTGGTCTGGCTCCAGGCCGTTTCGCCAGTCGCGCAGGGCGGCGGTCCAGCGCAGACGCTCGAACGACAGCCCGCCTTCGATGCTGGCCAGCGTGGCCAGGTCCCGCAGGATGTACTCCAGGTTGCGGGGCGTCCAGGGAAACAGATGCTCGCGAAGCTCGTACTGTTGGATGTAGCGGCGAAGCGTTGGGACCAGGCTTCTGTCCAGGGCCAAGCGGCGTTCCTTGTGCTGAAGGCGCGGGCTGTCGTGGCGAATGTGGAGGGAGGGGCCATCGTGGCTGGCCAAGTCCACGTCGGCTAGTCGGATGGCGGCGCATTCCCCTTTCTTGATGCCGGTCTGCAGCAGCAACGAGACGAGAACCAGGGGGCGGGGGTCCGGCTTCTCGCCCTGCAGCTGGGCTTGCGCCGCCGCAAGGACTTCTTCCACCTGAGCGTCTGACAAGGGGCTCGCCAGCGGCGCTCGCACCGACTCTTGCAGCAGGGGCGCGGCCGGGTCGCGGGGCAAGACGCCAGTCTCGAACAACCAGGCGAACAGGACCTTGAGGGTGGTCACGCGGCGGGCGTAGGTCTTTGGGCTGCAAGGGCGGCTGCGGCCGGAGCGCAAGAAGGCCAGATACTCATTGAGCAGCAGAGTGTTGATGACCCCAAGGGGCTTGGCGTGGCCCAGGTACTCCCGCAGCCGTCTAAAGTCGCCCTGAAACGCCTTTCGGGTATTCTCGGTGAAGCCGCGGGAGAGCATGTACTCCTCGAAAGGCTGAACCGCGGCGCGCAGCGGCGAACCCGAGGTCAGCGTCGACTCCTCTTCTCGTGCATCACCCGGCTCGGGCTCAGTGGGCTCTGGGAGGTTCAGCGGCAACTGGCGGGCTTCATCTGTGGGCATCGGCTACCCCCTGCCGAACTGGCGAGCCAGGAGGTTGGCGCTCAGGTGGATCATGGTTGGGCGGCCGTGGGGGCAGGTGCGGGGCATGCTGGTCCGTTCCAGGTCCTGCACCAGCTCGCGCATCTCCTGCTGGGAGAGGCTCTGCCCACCCTTGACGGCGACCTGCTTGCAGATACTGGCTACCACTCGAGCCTCCTGAGAGTCCTGCAGGGGGGTATTGCCCGCGCCGATCTCGTCCAGGATGTCGACGAGGGCGCGCGTCGGGTCGCCGTGGTGCAGCACCGCAGGCACCCCCCGCATCAGCCAGGTCTCGCCTCCGAACGGTTCCAGAGCGAAGCCGAAGTGTTGAAGCTGTGGGAGGTTCTCGTGCAGGGTGGCGGCCTGACGGGGTGCGAGGGTGACGGTGAGGGGCTGCATGAGGGTTTGGGTGTCGGGGCGCGACTCCCCCCCGTGCGGGTGAAGCAGCCGCTCATAGAGGACGCGCTCGTGGGCTGCGTGCTGATCGATGAGATAGAGGCCGTCGGGGCCCTCGGCGATGATGTAGGTCTGCGCCACCTGGCCGATGACCCGCAGCGGCGGCATGACGGCTGGCGATTCCCACAATGGGCCGCTGGAGGCCGGGCCAACAGTGGGGCGGCCGGGCTCGCTGTGGGGCAGCGATGGCGACGCCCCCGCCCCCGCTTGACCCCATTGACCCCGGGGAGGGGCGGCCCACTCAGGCCGGGTGAAGGTCGCGGCCACAGGCGCTTGCTGGCTCACTGCCCGGCGAACAGCCGACTGGATCTGGGCAAACACGCGCTGTCCGTGGCGAAAGCGCACCTCTCGCTTGGTGGGGTGGACGTTGACATCGACTTCGTCCGGCGGCATCTCCAGGAGCAGCACCGCCAGCGGGTAGCGCCCCAGCGGCAACAGGGTGTGGTAGGCCTGTGTGACCGCCACAGTGAGGCTGCGGTCGCTGATCCAGCGGCGGTTGACGAAGAAGGTGATGTCTGCCCGGGTGGCGCGGTGCAGCGCTGCCGTGCTCACGTAACCATGGACGCGCAGACCGTCGTTGGCCTCGTCGACGGCGATGAGGCGCTCAGTGGTATCCAGCCCCAGGGTGCTGACCAGCACGTCGGCCAGCTGGCCGCTGCCGGGAGAGAGGAAGACCGAGCGACCATCCACCTGCAGCTCCAGGCGGCGTTCGGGATAGGCCATGGCGTAGTGGGTGACCACATCGTGGACGTGGGCGCTCTCGGTGGTGGGCTGCCGCAGGAACTTGCGCCGGGCGGGCACGTTGTAGAAGAGGTTTTCCACCGAGACCAGCGTGCCCGCCGGCGCGGCGCCGGGCTCGTGGTGCACCAGGCGGCCGCCTTCCACTCGCAGCCGTCGAGCCGCATGGGCGTCGCGGGTGCGGGTGAGGATGGTCAACTGGGCTACGGCGGCGATACTGGCCAACGCCTCGCCCCGGAAGCCCAGCGTGGAGATCCCTTCCAAGTCCTCGGCGTCCCGCAGCTTGGACGTGGCGTGGCGCGTGAAAGCCATCTCAACTTCGTCGCCGGGGATGCCGCAGCCGTTGTCCGACACGGCGATGAGCCGCTGCCCGCCTTGACGCACCTCCACACGGATGTCTGTGGCGCCGGCATCGATGGCGTTCTCCAGCAGCTCCTTCACTACCGATGCTGGGCGCTCCACCGCCTCGCCGGCGGCAATCTTGCCCACCACCTCCGGCGTCAGCAGCCGTATCGGGTTGCGACTCTCCTCTGACATTCGAACCTCGCTCGCACCATGCATTCGCCGGATTGTAACTCCTTCCGCCGGCAGTGTCAATTTGCCCGGGAGCGGGGCGGGGCCGAGGCCGGAAAGCGCTGGGCAGAGCTTGACTCTCGAGGCCTGTCGCGGTATAATGACCACAGGTCAATAACTGACCCGTGGTTTTCCTCCTCTGCAGTATTCAGGAGGCCAGGAATGAGTACCGCCCAGCGCCGCGCGCGGGAAAAGGAGCTTCGCAAGAAGTCCATCCTGGCTGCTGCAAAGGAGGTTTTCTTTGAGCAGGGCATCACCCAGGCGACGGTCGATGACGTGGCAGAGCGAGCCGAGGTGAGCAAGGGGACCATCTACCTCTACTTCCCGGGCAAGGAATCGCTTCTGGCGCACCTTCTGCTGGAGGGGCTGACGCTGCTGCTGCAGGACCTGCGACGCACGCGTCGGAGCTGCGCTGACCTCTCTGCTGCTGACAAGCTGCGGCGGCTGGCCCAGACATACCTCCGCTTCTCGCAGCGGCGCCCCAACTATTTCCGACTCATCATGGCGTTCGACCGGGGGCGCTTCCAAGAGCAGATTCCCCAGGAGCTGGGGGCGCGCATTCTGGCCCGCAGCATTCAGTGCCTCAAGGTGGTCAGCCTGGTAATCGAGCAAGGGATGACAGACCGGCAGTTTGTGCCCGGCG
>JAAYZY010000516.1 GCA_012514615.1 Chloroflexota bacterium
TCCCCGAGGTCACCGCCAAGGCCCAGGCCGCCGTCCGCGGCACGCCCACGGCGGGCGCGTTCTCCGCCGCCGGGGTGAAGAACATATAGCGCACCACATTCAGGTAGTAGAACGCCGCCACCACGCTGTTGAGGATGGCCACCACCGCCAGCACGTAGAACTGCACCTGGATGGCTGCAGCGAAGACGAACAGCTTGCCGATGAAGCCGCCGGTGGCCGGGATCCCTGTCAGGGAGAGCAGGAAGATCAGCAGCGTCCCCGCCAACAGCGGGGCACGCCCGGCCAGGCCAGCATAGTCGGCGATCTCGTTGGAACCCGTGCGGGCCTCGAAGGCGATCACCGCCACAAACGCCCCCAGGTTGGTGAACAGGTAGGCGAAGAGGTAGACTAGCACGCCGTTCAGGCCGTTGAACTGGCTGCCGCTGCCCAGAGCCAGCGAGGCCAAGCCGATGAGGATGTAGCCGGCCTGGGCGATGCTGGAGTAGGCCAGCATCCGCTTGATATTGGTCTGCTTCAGGGCGATGAGGTTGCCCAGGGTCATACTGACCATGGAGATGCCAGCCAGCACCGCCACCCAGTCGGTCTGGTACTCTGGCAGGGCGGTGAGGAAGGTGCGCATCAGCACAGCGAAACCGGTAGCCTTGGAGGCCGTGGCCAGGAAAGCGGTGACCGGCGTGGGCGCGCCCTCGTAGGTGTCGGGAGCCCATTGATGGAACGGCACCAGGGAGATCTTGAAGCCGAAGCCGGCCAGAAGCAAGACGATCGCCGGGAAGCCCACCCAGAGGATGGAGGCGTCAACCCCGGAGCCGAAGACCTGGGCGATCTCCCGCATGTCCAGGCTGTGGGTGGCGCCGAAGAGGAGCGAGATGCCGTAGAGCATCACCGCCGAAGCCACCGAGCCGTAGAGGAAGTACTTGAGAGCCGCCTCGCTGGACTTGCGCTCCTCCCGGAAGAAGCCGGCCAAGACGTAGGAGGTGATGCTGAGGAACTCCAGCCCCAAGTAGAGCATCAGCAGGTTGGTGGCGCTCACGGCCAGGCTGATGGCCAGGGTGGCGAACACCACCAGCATGTAGAACTCCCCCGGCCAGGGCGTGCGGCCCCGCAGGAAATCCACCGCCGACAGGGTGACCAGCCCGGCAGCCACCAGGGCCACCACCTTGAAGAACGTGGAGAAGGGGTCAACTGCCACCATCCCCGAGAGGAGTGACGCCTCCCGGCCCCACAGGGCCAGGCAACTGACCAGGGCCAGGGCCAAGCCGCCCAAAGCCACGTAGGGCAAGCGGCGGCGCAGCTCGCCCTGGCGGCCGCCGATGAGGTCCAGGGCTAACAGCAGCAGACCCAGCAGCACCAGGATCAGCTCCGGCAGCAGAAGTCGTAGCGTTTCGAAGACCAAGGTCAAACCTCCCCCAGACGAGCACGCCAGGACCTCACAGGGCGGCGATGATGGCCGAGGTCGCGCTGTTCAGCAGGTTCAGGATCGGCGCAGGCCAGATGCCGAAGAGCACCATGAAGAAGACCAACGGCCACAGGGTGATCTTCTCGAAGGGAGCCATGTCGGTCAGGTCGCCCCACTTCTCCGCATCGAAGGGCCCTAGGAAGACATACTGGATGATCTTCCAGAGGATGTAGGCCGCCGTCACCACAAGGCCCAAGATGCCAATGGCGGCGAAGACCGGGATGATGGCGAAAGCGCCGCGGAAGACGAAGAACTCGCCCCAGAAGCCGGCCAGGCCGGGCAGCCCCAGGGA
>JAAYZY010000517.1 GCA_012514615.1 Chloroflexota bacterium
ATCGACCTGCACCTGCACCGCCGCGCCGTCGGGTCGCAGCGCCACCTGCACGGTCTCGTCGGCGGGTTGCGGCAGGGTCCACCCCACCAGTTGGGCGGCGAAGGCGTTGAAGCGCTCCCAGGTCGCCCAGTCGCTGGCCCACTGCCCCTTGAGGTCAGCCGTCCAGGCCACGGCGCGCCCCAGGCCGTACTGCCACTGGGCCAGCAGCGGGTCGCCTCGGGGGGTCACCAGGGCCACCTGCGCCGCGGCCTTGGCCGTGGTGCCGTTGTAGCCCCACAGCGGGGGCAGGGCCAGGGGATCCAGACCCCGCAGGATGGGCGTGGCGCTGGCTGGCAGGGGGTAGAACGGTTCTTCGATGATGTAGGAGCCGACCGCTTCCACCGTCTCTCGCAAGAAGATCTGGGGAAGGTCTTGGATGGACGGGACCGGGTAGTAGCGGCCGCCGCCGGCCAAGGCCAAGCCCTCCAGGTACTCGGCGGAACCCTGGCCGGCGGCTACCACCGAGAGGGTGATCCCTTCTTGGGCCAGCCGCTGGGTCAGGGCGGTGTAATCGCCGCTGCGAGACCAACCATCGGTGAGCAGGATGATGTGCTTGACGCGGGCGTCGGCGGTGACGAGCGCCTCTTCGGCTTGGCTTAGGCCGGCGAAGACGTTGGTCTGGCCTTCGGCGCGCAGGCCGCCCACCGCTTGCTGCAGGGCCACCTCGTCCACCACCTGCTGCAGCTCCAGGGGCCAGTAGGCCTGCTCATGGAAGGCCACCACGCCCAGGGTATCCAGCGGCCCCAGGGCGTTGCGCACCATCATCACCGCGTCCTTGGCGATGTCGACCTTGGGCAGGCCCACCTCCACCCGCTCGTACTGGCCGGGGAGGGCCTCGGGGTTGTCACAGTGGCAGCGGCCCATGCTGCCAGAAGTGTCCATGGCCAGCACCAAGGCCAGGTTCGCCTCTCGGGTGCGGCTGCGCACGTCCATATCCACCGGCAGCGCGTCTTCCAGGGGTGAGCGCAGGTAGCCGCCCGCTCCGTAGCCGGCTTCGCCGCCTACCACCACCAGGCCGCGGCCCAGCTCCCGCACGTAGAGCGGCAGGGCCTCCATGGCCCCCTGAGGCAAGGCCGAGGCCGGCACATCCACCAGCACCACGGCTTCGTAGCTGCGTAGGCCCGGCAGGGCGGCGGGAAGGTCGGCCGGGGCCGCCACCTGGGCCTGGATGCTGGCCGAGGCCAGGGCGCGGGCCAGGGCTGCAGCTTCGCCCGGCTGGCCCTCCACCAACAGCACCCGCGGCGGCCCGTAGACCACGGTGAAGCCGGCGGCGGTGTTGTTCTGCGGCAGCGAATCCAACGGCGCGGCAAGCTCCACCGTATAGCGATGGAACCCAGGCTCGTCGGCGGTCAGGGTCATCTGCACCCGGTTGGCCCCCGGGCGAAGCGCCGCCGGCACGCTGGCCAGCAGTCGCCCCCCAGAGAGGACCCGTAGGGTGGCTTCTTGGGCTGCGGTGCTCTCCACCGCAGCGGTGAGGGCAAAGGCCTGGCCCTGGCGTACAGAGGCCGGGATCTCCAGATCGACCAACGAGGCTTCTTGCTCGGCCCGCGGTGCCAGCAGCGGCACCACGGCCAGCTCCACGCCCCGGGCTGCGGCCAAGTCGGCCTGGGCGCGGGCGTCTCCCACGTTCTCCAGGCCGTCGGAAAGGAGCACCAGCCGACCCTGGCTGTCGCCCGGCAGCAGGGCCAGGGCCAGGCGCAGCGCGCCGGCGATGTCGGTGCGGCTGCGGCGCGGCGCTGAGGCGACGGGCGGCAGGTCGCCCTTGTCGGAGGGGAGCCGCTCCACCAGGGCGTCTTCACCGAAGGCCACCACCGCGGCCTGAGCGCCGGCCGGCATCTCGGCCATTGCAGCGCGGACGAACGCCTCAGCTCGGGCCACCTCAGCCGGCGGCACGCTCTCGGAGAGGTCCAGCATGAAGACGGCGGCGATGTCGGTGACCGGCTGCACCCAGCGGGCCCCGGCCAACCCAAGGATGAGGCCTAGCCCCACCAGCAGGCGCGCCGCCACACCCAAGGCCCGCCGCCAGGGGGCGCCGAAGCCGCCCCAGAACGGCAAGGCCAACAGCGGCAGAAAGAGGAGCAGAGCCCATAGGGCTGTTGGGTGGGTGAAGGAGAGACCAGTCATCGCCTACGCCCCCCTCGCGCTGGGGCGCGTTGGGAGCCGCTGCGCCAACCAGGCGCGGCCGCGGGCCCAACGGTCTCGGTACTGCACCAACCACTCGGCCAGCAGCAGGGCCAGGGCCAACCAGGCCAGGGGGCGCCACCACTCCCGGCGCTGCGGCTCTTGGCCCTGGGCGTCCGGCGATGCCGCGCCGGCCAGACCGGGCAGGGGTTGGGGCTGGATGGCGGACTCCTGGGCGCTGAACAGGTTCACGGCGAAGCGGCCCAGGGGGGCGCTGACGCCGTTGGCTTCCCAGGCCGCCTCGTAGAGGCCCAGCGCCTGAGCCCCGGCGAAGAGGGCCTGGCCCCCTTCGACCGGCAGCCACTGGCGGCTCCCGTCTGGCCCCACCAGCAGCGCAGCCTCGGCCTGGGGCGGCAGGGGGATGGCCAGGGGCTGGCCCGGCGACGCCTGAGGCGGCAGCGCGCCGGCCGCGCCGGGGGCCAGGGCGTCTACCAGGTTGGCCAGCAGCAGCGGGAAGGCCACCCGCAGCGGCAGGTCGGAGTGGCGCAGGTCGAAGGCCAGCACCGCCAGGCGGCGGCCCCCTTCCTCGCCGACCGCCAGCAGCGGCGCGGCCGATTGCCCGTCGGCCGGGTCGGCCACGATGACCGCCCGGCCCCACGGCGGCAGCGCCAGGCGGGCAGCTTGCCGCACGGCCACATCGCGCAGGTCCACGTGGCGCAGCAGCGGCTCGCTGGAGGTGGCCGGCAGGGGCAGGGGCAGTTCCAGCGAGCCGGTCACAGAGAAGAAAGCGCTGGAGCGCAGCGGCCCGACGAAGAGCAGGGCGCCCGGCGGGTAGCGCTCCTCGCTGGGCAAGACGCCGTCGAAGATGGTCAACCAGGCCGGGCCGCCGGCGGCCGGCGGCCCGGCGGCCCAGGCTGCCTCGTAGTCTTCCAGGGGGACGGTGGTTACCTGGGCCCCGGGGATGAGAGCCAGAGCGGTCTCAAGGAAGCGGTTGCCCGGCCCCACCACCTGTACGTCCAGACCGGCTTGGGAGGGGGCGACGGCCCAAGCGCGGTCATCCAGGGCCAGGTGGTCTTGCCCTTCCAGGCGCGCTTCCACAGCCACCACGTTGGCTGGCAGGTCTGGGATGGTGAGGGCCAGCGAGCCGCCGGCCGGCACGGTGAGGTCTCGGGCGGCAGCCAAGTGGCCGGGGCCGTCGGCCGGCGAGGCGGTGTAGGTCCAGAGCAGTAGGCGGCGCTCCACCGGCTGCTGGCCGTGATTGGCCAGGCGCAAGAAGGCGTCGAAGCCCTGGCCGGCCACGGCTGGGTCCAGCGAGAGCGCGCTGATGGCCTGGTTCTCGGCGGCTTGGCCCACGGTGATGGCTCGCACCGGCGCTGTGGCACTCAGACGCGGCGGCAGGCGGACGCCGCCATCGGAGATGACGGCGATCTGGGCCTCTGGGTCGCTGGCGGCAAGGGCGGCGGCCAGCTCCAGGGCCGTGGCCACATCGGCCGAGCCGGGTCCGGGGCGCAGGCCGTCCAGGGCTGCGCTCAGGCGGGCGCGGTCTGTGCTGGCTGAGAGGACTGCCTGCACCGACTGGCCGGCTGCCAGCAGCGTCACCGGGGCATCGGCCGGCAGATGGTCGGCCAGGCGGCGCGCCGCTTGCGCCGCGGCCCCCAGACGGTGGGGGGCCACATCGTTGGCAGCCATGCTGGCAGAGGTATCCACCACGAGGATGAGGTGCCCGCCGCCGGCCGCCGCGCCCCAGGTGAAGGGGCGGGCCAGGGCGGCGATGAGCGCAGCCATGAAGAGGAACTGCAGGAGGAGCAACCAACTAGGGCGCAGCCGCTGCCAGGGGGCGTTGGCGGCCACGTCCCGTACCATCTGCTGCCACAGGTAGGTGCTGGCGATGGTGCGCTCGTCCCGGCGCAGCTTCAGGAAGTAGAGCGCCAGGATCACCGGCAGCAGGGCGGCCAGGGCGAAAGCCCAGGGAGCGAAGAACTGCATGGCCCTACCTCACCACGTCATAGCGCCGCAGGGTCGCCAGAACCAATGCTTCCAGCGGCTGCCCCGTCTCGATGAAGGCGTAGCGCGCCCCGACCGCCTGGCAGGCGCTCTGCCACTCGCCCCGCCAGGCGGCCAGGCGGGCCCCGTAGCGCTGGAGGAGGTCGTAGTCGGCCGTCACTTCCACGGCGGCGCCGGTCTCACTATCCACCAGGCGCAGGTCGCCTTGCAGGTCTGGGTGCGCCTCCTGGGGCGAAAGCAGGTGCAGCACAGTGACCTCGTAGCGTCGGCCCGCCAGGGCGCGGATCCCCTCGGGCCACCCTGGCCCCAGCAGGTCGCTGACGAGCACCAGCGGCCCGGGGTGGTTGGCCTGGGTCAGGTAGGCCCGGAGCGCGGCCTGGGGCTCCAGGGGGCCGCCCAGTGGCGCGTTGGCCAACCAGTGGAACCAGGCCAAGGCTTGGCGCTTGCCGCGGCGGGGCCGGAAGAAGGCCAGGGGGCCGTGGGCGCTGTGCAACACTGCGCCGGTCACCCGATCCATCCCTGCCAGAGCCACGTAGCCCAAGGCTGCGGCCAGGCGCTGGGCATAGCGCCACTTCTGCGGCTCGCCCCAGGCCATGCTCTGGCTGGCGTCCAGCAGGAAGTGGACGGTGATGTCCTCTTCGGCCACGAAGAGCTTCAGGAAGAGGCGTTCCAGGCGGGCGTAGGCGTTCCAGTCGATCTGGCGGAAGTCGTCGCCGGGGGTGTAGCTGCGGAAGTCGGCGAACTCCACGCTGCCGCCCTGCTTGGGGCTGCGCCGCTCGCCCTGGATCTGGCCGGCGCGCATCCGCCGGCTGACCAAGGACAGACGGTCCAACTGGGCCAAGAAGGCCGGTTCCAGCAGCGGTGCAGCGTTCATCCCCATGGCTCCCTGTTCCCTACGCGCCCGAGCCTGCGCTGGCCAGCACCGCGTTCAGGGTCTGGCGGATCAGGTCGTCGCTGGTGATTCCCTCGGCTTGGGCCTCGAAGTTGAGGATGAGCCGATGGCGCAGGGCCGGCAGGGCCGCCGCTTCCAGGTCTTCCAGGGCCACGTTGTAGCGGCCATCCAGCAGAGCGATGATCTTGCCGGCCAGGATGAGGGCCTGCATCCCCCGGGGGCTCGAGCCGTAGTTGACGTAGCTGCGGATGCCTGGCGGCGAGGCCGGGTCTTCGGGCAGGGTGGCGCGCACCAGGCGCGCCGCTGCCTCGGCAACGTGCCTGGCGATGGGCACGCCGCGGGCCAGGCGCTGCATAGCCCTGATCTGCGCCGCGTCGACTACCGGCTGGGGCTGGGAGGCGTCTGCGCCGGTGGTGCGGTTGGCAATCTCCACCAACTCCTCCACTGAAGGGTAGGCCACGTCCAGCTTGAAGAAGAAGCGGTCCAGTTGGGCTTCCGGCAGGGGGTAGGTGCCCTCCATCTCCAAGGGGTTCTGGGTGGCCAGGACGAAGAACGGCTCGGCCAGGGGGCGGGTCGCTTTGGCCACGGTGACGCTGTGCTCCTGCATGGCCTCCAGCAGGGCCGACTGAGTCTTGGGGGTGGCGCGGTTGATCTCGTCGGCCAGCACCAGGTTGGCGAAGATCGGCCCGGGCTCGAACTGGAAGCGGCGGCCCTGCTCGTCTTCCACCAGGATGTTGGTGCCCACGATGTCGGCAGGCATGAGGTCTGGCGTGAACTGGATGCGGCTGAAGCGGCAGCTCACCGACTGGGCCAGGCTGCGCACCAGCATCGTCTTGCCCAGGCCGGGCACGCCTTCCAGCAGGGCGTTGCCGCCGGCCAGCAGGGTGATGAGCGTCTGGCGCACCAGGGCCTTCTGGCCCACAATCACCTTGCCCACCTCTGCCTCGATGGCGTGGGCGGCGGCGGCGAACTCCTCGGCGGAGAGCGTCGGTAGGTCTGTGGTCATATGGGGTCTCCTCTCCCTCGGCAGCGCGCTGCCGGGGTCTCTGCTCACGGCTCCAGGCGGCTGAAGTACTCTCGCACGTAGTCCCGCAGGCCGGGGGGGATGTACTCCCGCTGCATCGCTTCGGCGGCGGCCGCGGCATAGCTGCCGTAGACCTCGTGGTAAGGCACCACCGAAGGGGCCAACGACCCTGGCCCAGGGCTGCTTTCCCGGGTGACTTCCTGGCCGCCGGCCGTCTGGCGACCGGGAAGGAAGTCGGGGTCGCCGGGTTGGCCCCGCTGCCAGGGGGCGAAGACCTGCTCGGCCTCCGCCACGGCGAACGGCTTGTTGGGCTGGGTGGGGCTGCCGGCGCGCCCTGGCCGCATGCTGGGCGCGCCGCTGCTGGCGGTGGTGCCGCCGCCCCCGCCAGATGCGCCTTGCCCCTGGCCCTGCCCTTGCCCTTGCCCCTGACCCTCTCCCTGGCCCCCAGACTGGCCGGACGCGCCGGCTACGGCCTGGGCGGCCGCTTGGGCCGCGTTGAGGGCTTGGGCCAGGGCCGTCTGGGCGGCAGCAGAGGCGGCCGCGGCGTCCAAGGCTTGGGCTGCTGCCTGGGCACCAACCGGCGCGGCAGCCCCAGCGCGCAGCTCCCCCGCTGCCTGGCTGAGGGCCTGGGCCAGGGCGCTGTCGCTGCCGGCCAGGCGCGCCGCGGCTCTCTCCAGCGCCTGGGCCAGGGCGGCGCGTTGGTCGCTATCCATTTCGCTGGCCTGGGCGGCCAGCGCTTCCAGCAGGGCGGCCAGGCCGTCCAGCGGCGGGGCGCTCTGGGCGGCCCCGGCCAGGCTGGCCAGGTCGGCGCCCAGCCCCTGCAGCGCCGCTTGCCGGGCAGCGTGGTGGGGGTCCAACCCCTGGCGCAGCGCGTCCTGCAGGCGCGCCAGGTCGGCCAGGGCCTCGGCGCGTTCGCCTGGGTTGGCCCGCAGCCGCTCGGCCGCCTCCCGCAGCGCTTGCAGGAGCTCCTGCTGTGCCTCGGGCGAGAGGGCTTCTTCGTCGGCCAGTTCCTGAGCCAGGGCCTCCAGGTGGGCAGCCTGCTCTTGGGCGACGGCCGCCACGGCACCCCGCTCTTCCAGGACGCGGTCCATGGGGTTAGGCAGGGCCCACAGCGCGGCCGCGGCGGCCAGGCACAGGCCGGCCTGGGCCAAGGGGCGGCGCAGCCAACGCAGCGGGAAGGCCTGCGCCGGATCGATGGCCCGGGCCGCGTGAAGGGCGTCGGCCTGCTGGCGGGCCACCAGGTCGGCGTCGAACCCGGCCCGGCGCGGCGCATCGCCCAGGCCCAGTTCCAGCGCCGTGGCCAGGCGGGCTCGCAACCCCAGTTCGGCGTCGGCGCGTTGGGCCAGGCGAGCCGGCGGCAGTGGCCGCAGCAGGGTCAGGCCGAGCATTGCCAGCAGCCACAACGCCGGCGGCAGGCCCGCCCACAGGCGGTAGCCGGGCACCGGCCACAGGCGGGCCAGCAGCAGGGTCGCCGCGGCCAGCAGGAGCGGCAGCCACAGCGTCTGCAGGGCCAGGCGGTGCCCGTCGCGCAGGCGCATGCGCCGCCCCAAGGGGCGCAGCAGCCGCAACAGCTCGCCGCTCTGGGGCGAAGACGAAGCTCGGGCAGCCACGGTCAGTTTCCCAGCAGGCGTCGCGTGGCCTGCTCCCGCAGGCGCTCTTCGGCCTGGGCTTCGTCTGG
>JAAYZY010000518.1 GCA_012514615.1 Chloroflexota bacterium
AAACTCCACGATGCTGCTGGCCCGCACGCTGGTCACGAGCTGCCGCTCTTCCGCTGTCAGATCGAACTCAGACACTGCGGCGTAGGCATCGGTGAGCAACCGACGCCCGAACTCCCGATCTACCACTGCAGTGCCCACCAGGCGGTTCAGGTTGTAGGTGCACATGATCCTGCTCCTTCCGAATGGCATCCCGCCGTCATCCGGTGGAAGCCATCCATCAGTTGGCGGGGGCTTCCGCTCGCCGGCTGGGGAGCCGACCGCTCATGCTGCGCTCCACCAAGCGCACCACCCCTAACGCCAGCCACACATCCCCCACACTGAAGGCCACCCGCCCCCCTAGAGGGAGACGGAGAATGTCCGAGAGGATCCACAGGGCGGTCTGCTCTTGGGGCAGGATGATGTCCTTGGCGCCAGCCGCCAGCGCCCCGGCCACGCGGCCGACCACATCTGCTGGCACGCCGATCTGCTGAGCCATCTCGGGGGTGATGGGCATGGCCCCGCCGTTAGCCAAGATCACCGCCCCGTTGAGGAGCAGACCCAACCCCACCATCCACACCCCGGGCAGCCGGCAGTTCCGCCAGGCCACCGCCAGCAAGAGGGTGTAGGCTGCGGCCATCACCGCCCAGCGCAGCCCTTGCCCTTCTGGGCCCACGGCCCGCACTACCAAAAGCTGGGCCGCCAAAGCCGCCAGCGCCCACCCGCCCCAGCGGAACGGCACGTCCGCCAGAGCTTGCCAGCGCCCTCCCCGCATCCAACCCACCAGAACGCCCACCACCGCCGCGGCCAAGAGGATCATCGTCAGCCAGCCTGCTGGTTCCGGAGAGACAAAAATCCCGACCCACGTGCGGGGAGCTCGCGCAGCCGGGATTGGACCCCTTCACAGGGGAAGATCGGTTGTCCAGAGGAGTGCAACAGACAGCGCCTGTGCGCAGCAGGTGAAGGCCCCGGCCTAGGGCCAGCCAGCGCCGTTCCCACCACCAGCAGCGGGAGCGCCGCCCGCCATCGCCATCATCGCCAGAGTCGCCACGAAGAGCAAGGCCTTCACATTCTTGGCATCCAGGTATTTTGAGGCCCACAGACGCAGTTGCTTGTTCATCTCTACTCCCTCACATCTCACGTAGTGTTGCCAACGTTTGATTGACTGTTGTGGCCCCATTGTACGACCAGGGCACTTACAACTCACACAACACTCACTCACACTTGCACGCAACATTCGTCCATCTGAAAGACGAGGGAGTGATGGAGAGGCTCCTGCTGGGGGAGCCGCCGGGTGGTCGGGAGTGCGCCGGGCTAGCCCAGCACTTCGCGATAGAGTTCTTCGGTCTCAGGGGTGGGGTCCAGCCCCAGGTCTTCCCGCAGCAGCTCGACGCATTGGCGGTAGCTCTTCACGGCTGCGGCGCGGTCGCCCATGCGGGCGTAGCAGCGGATCAGCCGGCGGTAGGCGCGTTCCTGATAGCGGTCTCGAGCCAGTACCGACTGGCAGACCCCCACGCTGGCCTCGAGCTCGTCCTGGTCGAACAGGAGCTCAGCCAGGGCCATGGCCGCGCTCAGGTAGCGCTCGCGCAGGCGGTCGCGCTCCTGGGCGCACCAGTCGGAGTAGAACTCCTCCAGGTAGTCGCCGCGGTAGAGGTTCAGAGCCTCCTGATAGAGGCTGATGGCTTCTGGGGCGTCCTCAACCTGCTTGGCCGCGTCTACCAGCTCCTCGAAGACCTTGGCATCGTACCACCAGTCGACCCCGGCGTTGAAGCGGTAGCGGCTGTCTTCGTAGACGATGCACTCGCTGAAGAGGGCTCGGCGCAGGCGGTAGAGCACGGTGTGGAAGACGCTGTTCATGCGCGATTGGGTCAGGTCGGGCCAGAACAGGTCGCCCACCTGTTCCCGACGCACGCCTTCGGGGTGGGCCAAGAGGAAGTAGAACAGCTCCCGGGTGCGCACGCTGGCCCAGCGGGAGAGGAGCACCGGCTCCGCGTGCAGGAAGACCTGCGTGGGGCCCAACGAG
>JAAYZY010000519.1 GCA_012514615.1 Chloroflexota bacterium
CCCACGGTACGGAACTGACGGAGCGGTGCGAGGTGGTCCACAACGGCATCCTCTACCGCGTGCGCTGGGTGGAACAGGGGCGTTCGTGGCAGACGGCGCTGCGGGCGGAGATGGAGCGGGTGACATGAGCAGGGCGGTGGTGCGGCTGGACACGCGCAAGCTGGATCGCATCGCCTCCGGCGCGTTGGATGAAGCGCTGCAGGGGGTGGCGGCTCGGTACGCCCACAAGGTGGAAGAGGCGGCCAAGCAGAACCTGCGGGAAGCGCCCAAGTTCGGCGGGCAGCCGGGGGAGATGGGGGCCATCGACACCGGGGCGCTGCTGAACAGCGTCCACGTGACCACCTCGTGGGGCGAGAGCGGCTATGGGGCGGCGGCCAGCGGGGCCAAGACGTTGCGGCCGGAGGCGCGGGTGGCGGAAGAGGCCAAGCCGGACAAGCCCAAGGGCGGCGGGGCGGCGGCCCGCGTGGATGCGCCCATGGAGTACGCCCTGTACGTGGAGAAGGGGACGGCGCGGATGCCGCCTCGGCCCTACCTGCTGCCAGCGCTGGAAGCGGTGCGGGACGAGTTCACGGCCGCCGTGCGGAAGGCGGTGGAGGGGTTGGCCAAGTGAACGCGGTGGCGGCGGCGCTGGCGACCAAGCTGGCGGGGCTGGCTGGCTCCACCGGGGTGTACAACACCCTGGCCAAGCCGGGGGCGGCCTTCCCCTACGTGGTCTTCGCCCTGAGCAGCGGGGCGTCGGAAGACACCAACACCAAGGACGGCGACCGGCTGCTGTATGACGTGAAGGCCATTGACAACGCGCTCTCGCCCAAGGCGGCGGGCGACATCGCCGCGCTGGTGGACGCGGCCCTGCACCTGCAGTCCTTGAGCATCACGGGCTGGACGTGTGTGCAGGTGCGGCGGGTGGCCCGCTTCACCTACTTCGACGGGGAAGCGTGGCACGTGGGCGGTACCTACGAGGTGCTGACGGAGAAGAGCTAGGGGGAACCCTACTTCGGGGAGGTCTCTATGGCCAGGTACACGGGCAAGGACATGGTGGTGGAGCTGAGCGGGGCGGGGGCGCTGCTGAACGTGCAGGCGGTGGACATCAACCCAGAAGGCGGCGGCGTGGAGCGGTTGGAAGGGACGGCTGCGGGGGATACGGCCAAGCAGTACCGGGACGCCATCCCGGATACGCCGCGCATGGTGGTGGAGATCAGCGCGCTGGACGAGAGCGGCGCATCGACCATCTACAAGACGCTGGCCGGGGCGGCATTCACCGCGGACACGCTGACGTTCTACCCGGAGGGCAAGGCGGGCGGCAAGCCCAAGGCCACGGCGGCGGGCTACGTGCTGCGGCCGGTCTTCGGCCACGGCTACGGCGGCATGAACACGGTGAAGGTGACATTCCAGTGCGCCAAGTCGGCCAGCTACAAGCTGGCCTGGAGCACGCAGTAGGGGGAGGCCTATGGCCAGGTATACGGGCAAGAGCATGGTGGTGGAGTTCGACGACGGGGTGAACCCAGTGTGGGTGTTCCCCAACGTGCAGGCGGTGGACATCAACCCCGAGGGCGGCGGGGTGGAGCGGATCGAGGGGACGGCCGCGGGCGACGCGGCCAAGTATTACGACGAGGCCATCCCCGACACGCCGCGGGACGTGGTGGAGATCAGCGCCCTGGACGAAAGCGGCGCATCGACGGTGTACAAGACGTTGGCCGGGGCGGCGGTCACTGCCGGGACGCTGACGTTCTACCCGGAGGGGAAGACCAACGGCCTGCCGGTGGCCAGCGCCACGGGGTACATGCTGCCGCCGACCTTCGGGCACGGGTACGCTCAGAACAACACGGTGAAGGCGACGTTCCAGTGCGACGAGACGGCGGAGTTCGTGCTGGAGTGGGATGCCTACACCGCGCCGTAGCGGAAGGAGCAGCGATGGGCTGGAAGCCTGAGCACTACGAGGTGGACCTGAGCGATCTGGGCGAGGGGGCGTCGGCGGTGGTGGTGGTGAACCCGCCGGGCAAGGTGGTGCGGGAGTATTGGGCGCTGATGCCAGAGATGGCGGCTGTGGACACGCCCACGGCGGAGCAGCAGGAGCGATACTTCGCCGTGCTGGCGCAGCTCGTGGTGGAGGTGCGGCGGCCGGGCGGCGTGACGCCCCTGGCGACGCCGGAGGCGGTGCGGCGCTTTGAGGATGAGGACGACCCGCTGTTGGCGGCGGTGGCTCTGTCGGCGCTGTGGGAAGAGAGGAAGAGGCGGCGCGACGAAGCCGTCAAGCGGTTTCGAACAGCAGACCGGTGACGCCTGGTTCAAGGGGGAGGGCGCTGCGCCGGCGGTGGCCAGCGCCGCGCTCCTGGCCCAGTTCCTCAACCGCGAGCTGGGGAGCGCCTATCGGGTGGAGGAGGTGCTGGAGATGGACGACCTGTACCTGGACCAGCTGCGCATCTCGGCCACCTTGGCGGAGCGGGCGCGGCGTTTCTGGGGTGGTGAGCCATGACCGGTGAGATCGCCCGCCTGTTCGTCGGCCTGGTTGTCCAGGGGGCCGACAAGGTCAAGAGCGAACTGCAGGGGATGAAGGGGGGCCTGGGCGAGGCGCGGCAGGCGGCGGATGCGCTGAAGGGCGTGCTGGCCTCGCTGGGCATCGCCCTCTCGGCGCGGGCTGCCGTCCAGATGGCGGAGATGGGGGCCCGGAGCCTGGAGCTGAAGGACAGCTTCCAGGAGCTGGCGCGGCAGGCGGGGCAATCGGGCGACGACATCCTGCAGGCGCTGCAGCGGGCCTCTGGCGGCGCCATCGCCCAGAACGACCTCGTCCTGGCCTCCAACCGGGCCATGATGCTGGGGCTGAAGGCCGACTCGCAGAGCCTGGCCGACCTGCTGGAGGTGGCTCGCTTCCGGGCCCGGGCCATGGGGCTGGATACGACCCAGGCCTTCAACGACATCGTCACCGGCATCGGGCGGGCCAGCCCGCTGATTCTGGACAACCTGGGCCTGGTGTTCGACTCGGCCAAGGAGTACGAGGCGTACGCCCTGAGCATCGGCAAGGCGGCCGACGCCCTGACCGACGCCGAGAAGAAGCTGGCCTTGCAGACGGCGGCGGTGCGGGTGGGCAAGGAGCAGATTGAGGCCGCGGGCGGGATCGCCCGGAGCTCGGCGGACGACTTCCGCGAGACGGCTGCGGCGGTGGCCGACCTGAAGACGGCGCTGGGGGAACTGCTGGCCGCGATGGGCGTGTGGAGCAAGGCGGCCGAGCTGGCCCGGGGGGTTACCGAAGGCGTCTCCGAGACCGCGGCCTGGCTCGCGTCCGCCGCCGAGTACGGCCAGGTGATCCAGAAGGCCCAGGAAGCCGGGCGCATCACGAAGCAGCAGGCCGACGCGCTGCGGGCCACCCTCAAGGAACAGAACAGCATGTACGGCGACATGGCCATGAGCCAGGCGCAGTTCGAAGCGCGCATGAACGCCGCGCTGAGCAAGGCTGGGCTCTTCGCAGAGGCCATGGCCTTGAACTACAAGGACTACGCCGCGAGCATCGACGAGTATGCGGCGGTGGTGGGCGCGCTGGGGTGGGACCTGCAGCGGGCCTCCATGGGCGTGGGGGAGCAGAACCTGCAAAAGCTGGCCACGGGGATGCTGGTCAAGCCGCAGAAGGAGAGCTGGCTGCCCGACCCGGCCACGCAGGGTTGGCTGGACCTCTATTGGGACACGCAGCGGAAAGAGCAAGATCGGTTCGCCGAAGAGGGCAAGCGGGCAGCGGAACAGTACGAGGACGCCTGGGAAAGCGCCCGCGACGCGCTGGAAGGGACGGTGCAGGGGCTGGTGCGGCCGACCCAGGGCTTCGACTACCGCGGCCTGATGGACCAGATGGGGATGCACATCGACACCTGGGACGAAGACGCCCGGCGGATGATGGACGTGGTGAACCGGGGCAGCGAATCGCCCTGGGCCTCGTTCTTTGAGATTCCCGAAGATGTCAAGGCGGGCGGTGAGGCGGAGATCAAGGCGTGGGCGGCGCAGCAGGTGCAAGCCTACTACCAGGGCCAGTCCACCGCGGGCATGAGCTACAACGTGGACGACATCGTAGCCCAGTACAAAGACCTGGCCGCGCAGAAGGAACTGCGGGACCGCCTGACCAAAGAGGCGATGGCCGAGCTAGGAGTGCAGGGCATCAC
>JAAYZY010000520.1 GCA_012514615.1 Chloroflexota bacterium
GCCAGCCCGATGATCTCCAGCACCTCGTCCACCCGCTGGCGCAGGGCAGCGCCCCGCAGGCCATACATCTTGCCCCAGAACGTCAGGTTCTCCCTGGCCGAGAGATCGGGGTACAACGCCACCTCTTGCGGCACCACCCCGATGGCCTCTTTCACGGCCATAGGTTGGTGCACCACTGAGCGCCCCATCACCCTGACCTCGCCCCGAGTAGGCGGCAGCAAGCACGAGAGGATGGAGATGGTTGTGCTCTTGCCGGCCCCGTTGGGTCCCAATAAGCTGAAGACCTCGCCTTGGGCCACGTCGAAACTGACGCCCCGCACCGCCTGGACCTCGCCAAAGTCGCGGTGTAGGTCCTGCACTTCAATGGCCATGCGTCCTTCTGCCATCGTCCCTCCCCTTTCCCTGATCTGGGCGTCTGGTCGGGCCAGCAGCACTGCCCACCCGCATTGTACTACCAAGCGTTGGTCCGAGCATCGGACAAGTGGTGAGTCTCCAACCTGGCCACCTGACCGGCCTGCGAAGAAACCGCTTGCATTTTGGCCAACCTTGCTGTACAATGTTGGTGTTAGCAGTGTACCCTTGGCCAACTGGGTTGGGCCATTTCGGCCCCAGGGTTGCGTCTCTACCCGTTGGCGCACGCAGGCAACGCACAAGGAGGAGACAGCAGTTCATCTCAGCCTCAGGCGGATGAGCCCCCGGCGGCCTCTCACAGGTCCGGGGCGTTGGGCTCGCTCAGCCGGTTGTGGGCTGGGAGCAGCGACCTTCTCGCGGCGCACTCTCTCAGGCGAGAGCGCACCGTCGTACAGCTATCTGAGTCTGAGACTGAGCCAGGGATGCGGAGTTCGGCTCCAGCAGAAGCCCAATCTGTCGGCCTGGCTTTGCAGTGCCTTTGGCGAGCGTGCCTTCCGCGGCAGGCGCAACGGCGAGCCCGCAGCAGCGTGAAGATCGGCAGGAGGGGCGCGGTCGCCACGGTTTGCATAGGGTGTGCATTCAGGCGAGGCCCTGGAGGATGCGAATCGGCTACGTAGGCGGCAAGATCAGATGACTACCCGGCGGAAGCCTCACAGCTCCCGGCTTGGTGCATTTGAGAGACCCTGAACAGACCTAGACGCTTCGCAGCCCAGAGACGGCAAAACAGGGCGTCAACTGAAGAGGGAGACAGAGTCTCAGACGATAGCTGCGGCAGGTTTGTGCTGCGGCTTTTTTGTTGGGCGGCGCGGTCGCCGCCGAGGAAGGGCCATGGCGCCGACAGTGACCCAGATGCGCTTCCAGAAGAAGAACCCCAATCGGGTCAACATCTACCTGGACGGGAGGTACGCCTTCAGCCTGAATGCACTGGAAGCGGTCCATCTGCGGCGAGGGCAACAGCTCAGCGCAATAGAGGTGGAGCAACTGCGAGACCGCGACGCCTTCCAGCTGGCCTACGACCAGGCCCTGCGCTTCCTGGGGCCTCGTCCGCGCAGCCAGATGGAGATGCGGCGCTACCTGCAGCGCAAAGAGCAGCCGCCGGAGCGGATCGAGGCGGTGCTGGGCAGACTGCAGGACGCCGGCCTGGTGGACGATCGGTCGTTTGCCCGCTTCTGGGTAGAGAACCGCCAGGCTTTCCGCCCCCGCGGCAGGCGTGCACTGCAATACGAGTTGCGGCAGAAGGGGGTAACGGACGAAGAGATCCTCCGAGCCACCGAGGGTTTGGAGACGGAGAGCCAAGCGGTGGAGCTGGCCTTGCGGCAAGCCCCCCACTGGCAGGGGTTGGATCGGGCGCACTTTCGTCGGCGCATGATGGGCTACCTGATGCGCCGGGGGTTCGACTACGCCGAGGCTCAAGAGGCGGTGCGCCAAGCCTGGGAGCAACAGAGCAACCAGGATGAGCTCTCGGAGATGTGACCGCAGAGGCAGCGCGCCTCGCGGGACGGCCAGGTACTGCTCAGCGTTCTCTGGCCGGGTAGGACGAGCCCACATCACAACACGAGGAGTGACAGATGATGGGAAGTATCGGTTGGATCATCGCGGCCATGGTGGGCGCCGGAGCGCTGGGGTTCCTGTTGGGCTACCTGCTGTTCCAGTACCGCGAAGAGGCGCGACGGAAGACGCTGGGGCGGCAAGCCGACACCCTGCTCAGCGAAGCCAACGCGGAGGCCAAGAGCATCATCCTGGCAGCCAAAGACGAAGTGCTGAAGATGAAGGCCGAGATCGATGAAGAGACGGCCCGCCGCCGCCGGGAGACCGAGCGGCAAGAGGTCCGTCTGCAGCGACGCCAAGAGGCCTTGGACAACCGTCTGGAGCAGATGGAAACCCGGGAGAAGAAGATCAGCCAGCGCCAAAGCCTGCTGGACAAGCGCAAGAACGACCTGGACAAGCTGGAGGAAGATCGGCGCATCGAGCTGGAGCGCATCTCGGGGCTGAGCCAGGAGGAGGCCAAGAACCTGCTGCTGCAGACGGTGGAAGCCGAGACCCGCAACGAGGTGGCCGCGGTCATCCGCCGAGTGGAAGCCGAAGTCAAACAGGAGGCCGATCGCAAAGCGCGCAAGGTCATTACCGACGCCATCCAGCGCCTGGCCTCCGAGCAGGTGTCGGAGGTGACGGTCTCTGCTGTGCCGCTGCCCAACGACGAGATGAAAGGGCGGATCATCGGGCGCGGCGGGCGCAACATCCGCGCCTTGGAGCAAGCCACCGGCGTCGACCTGGTGGTGGACGACACGCCGGAAGCGGTAATCCTCTCCGCCTTCAACCCGGTGCGGCGGGAGGTTGCCCGCGTGGCCCTGAGCAAGCTGGTCATGGACGGGCGCATCCACCCCGGGCGCATCGAGAAGGTGGTCAGTCAGGCCGAGGCCGAAGTGGAGAAGATCATCCGCGAAGAGGGCGAGCGGGCCATGGAAGAAGTGGGCGTCAGCGGCCTGCACCCCGAACTGGTGCGCCTGCTGGGCGTGCTGAACTTCCGCACCAGCTACGGGCAGAACCAGCGGCTCCACTCCCTGGAAACGGCCCGCCTGGCCGCGCTCATGGCGGGAGAGTTGGGCGCCAACGTCCACCTGGCCAAAGTCGGCGGCCTGCTGCACGACATCGGCAAAGCCGTCGACCACGAGGTGGAAGGGCCCCACGCCCTCATCGGGGCCGACATCGCCCGGCGGCTGAAGCTCTCAGAAGAGCTCATCAACTGCATCGGCGCGCACCACGGCGAAGAAGAGCCCAAGACCGTGGAAGCTGTGCTGGTGCAAGCGGCCGACGCCATCTCTGGGGCCCGGCCGGGGGCGCGGCGGGAGGCGCTGGATACCTACATGAAGCGTATCCGCTCGCTGGAAGACGTGGCCACGTCGTTCCCCGGCGTGGAACAGTGCTTTGCCATCCAGGCCGGCCGAGAAGTGCGCATCATCGTCAAGCCGGAGGAAATCGACGACCTGGCCGCCATCCGCCTGAGCAAGGAGATCGCCGGCAAGATCGAAGAGAACCTGGAGTACCCCGGCCAGATCAAGGTCACGGTGATCCGCGAGACCCGCGCCGTGGACTACGCCAAGTAGGCACCGGATCTCTCTTGCCTTTGCGGGGGAAATCGTGTAGAATAGCAGGTAGAGAAATCGGTTTATCTGTGATATTCGTCGCTAGCTGTGCCATACGTACCCTTCCGTGTGTCTGACGCGGCCAGGCCAACGGTTTCGCGCAGGCGCTTCGGCCGTCAGACGCTCTTTGGTCGCTCTTGTCTGCGCCCTGTCAGATGCGAGGAACACCTGGAGGACGACGCGGCAGGAACACATTGACGGGTTGACTGGGAACCGGCAGGATCATCGGTGCAGGCCACAACGGGAGGCACAGCCATGGACATCATCAAAGTGTCGGCCAAATCCAGATCCACGGCGGTGGCGGGAGCGATCGCTGGAGTGGTGCGGGAGAAGGGCAGGGCCGAGGTGCAGGCGATCGGGGCTGGCGCAGTGAACCAGGCCGTGAAAGCCACGGCCATCGCCCGGGGGTACCTCCAACTCGATGGGATCCAGGTGATCTGTATCCCGAAGTTCACTGAGGTGGACATCGGGGGGCAAGAGCGGACGGCGGTGAAGCTCATCGTCGAGCCGCGCTAGACCTGACCAGCGCGCGATCTAGCTTCGTCGGACGGCTGAGCCGGTCGGAGGACGTTGGCCCGCGATAGAGTCAGCTTCCGCCAGACGAACCTAGGCCGGCGCGGAACAGAGGAACGTTCCGCGTCGGCTTTGTTGTTCTGCCGCTCAGTCGGTATCGTCGCCTTCTTCGTCCCGCCGCTTGCGGCCGCGCTTCTTGGCGCGGCGCGGCGGCTTCTCAGGGCCGGCAAGGTCGCTGGCGCCTACCTCCACCACCGCCGAGCTCTCCAGCTGCACATCCACCGTTTCTTTGAGGACGTTGACCCCCACCACCACCCCGGAACCGTGGGGCGTCTCCACCACACTCTTGTACTTGGGCAGCGTGCTCTTGACTTCGGCGTAGTGCTCGCTTTCGTAGGCTAGGCAGCAGAGCAGACGGCCGCACAAGCCAGAGATGTCGGCCGGGTTGAGGGGCATGTCCTGGTCCTTGGCCATGCGGATCGACACCGGGTTGAAGTCGGTGAGCCATGTCTCGCAGCACAGGGCCCGGCCACAAGGCCCGATGCCGCCTCGGATCTTGGCCTCATCCCGCACCCCCACCTGGCGCAGCTCGATCCGTGTCTTGAAGAGGCGAGCCAGATCCCGCACCAGTCCGCGGAAGTCGACCCGTTTCTCAGCCGTGAAGAAGAAGACCAGCCGCGAGCCATCGAAGCTGTATTCGGCGGCGATCAGCTTCATGGGCAGGTGATGCTCGCGCACCTTCTCGCGGCAGCGGGCCAGGGCTTCCCGCTCCCTGGCCCGATACAGGCAGGCCTGGCTGGCATCCCAGGCGGTGGCCCGCCGCAGCACCGGCTTGAGTTGCGAGACCAGATCGTCGTCGGGCACGTCACGGGCGGCGGCGACCACTTCCCCCAGCTCCTGCCCCCGCGCCGTCTCCACCACCACGAACTCCCCCACCTGCAGGTCCCACATCTCGCCGGGGGAGAAGTAGTACATCTTGGTGGCCGGTTTGAAACGCACTCCCACTACAGTAGGCATCCTCAGCTCCAGACCCAGCGCTCAGGGGCGCCGCGGCATCCCCAAACATAGAACTTCCAGCGCCAGCCGCTGGTTCACGTTGGCTTCCAGGTGGCGATACGTAGCCAGCACGGCGCGCAGCGCCCCTTGCACATCCCGCAACCCCAGCGCCTGGTCCAGGTGCGCCAGTCGATCCTGCTGGTCTACGTTGTGGATGGCGGCAGGGTTCTGCCCTTTCCAGACCAGCAGATCGCGCCAAAAGCCGGCCCACAGTCGCAGCGCCTCAGCGACCTCCCCCACCGGCAGGGCAGCCAGGCGCTCAGCCTGACGCAAGCGCTCCACCCGAGAGGGGCCCAGCACCTGCCAGAGCGTCGCCAACTGGCTGTCACGCCGCTCGAGGATGGCGGCGTCTTGGCTTGCCTGCACCGCCCAGCCCAACCGCCCAGCCGATAGGCGGGCCAGCAGGTCGGCCCGAGCCGGGTCTAGGTCCCATCGTTCACGCAGGGCCTGTTCCACCTCCCCCACCGGCAGGGGCCGCAGGGGCAGAACTTGGCAGCGCGAGATGATGGTGGGCAGCAGCGCGCCGGCGTGGGCCGCCGTGAGCAGCAACACCACCTGCGGCGGCGGCTCTTCCAGGGTCTTCAGTAGGGCGTTGGCCGCCTCGGCGGTGGCCCGCTCCATCTCTGGCACCACGTAGATGCGGTAGGCGCCCAGCACTGGGGCCAGCGCCGCCTCACGGCGGATCTCCCGCACCTGGTCGATGAGCAGGGCGCCGCCGCGCCCGCCCCCTGCCACCTGATGGAGGTCGGGGTGGGCGCCGGCCACGGCGCGGCGGCACGAGTCACATTCGCCGCAGGGCCGTTGGGGAGCCCTACACAGCAGGGCGCGGGCAAACTCCAGGGCCAGGGTAGTCTTGCCGATCTGCGTAGGGCCCACCAGCAGGTAGGCGTGTCGCACGCGCCCCTCCTCTAGGCTCTGCTGAAGGAGGCGCACCGCCCATTGGTGCCCCACAACCTGCCACATCCTGAACCCCTGCTCCCTTCCCTGTTGGACCCGACTCCCTGAATTGTACCACAGGCCAAGAGCCGCTCAAAATCCGACGGCCGCCGCTTCAGCGAGGGCAGCCTGGCGAGGCCGTACTCAGATGCCCAGCTCGGCGCGTGTGCGTATGAAGGTGAGGATGTGATCTCGGGCCAGCATCCCCACCAGACGCCCCCCTTCCATGACCGGGAGCTGGTTCACGCCGTCTTCCGTCATCAGGGACAGGGCCGCCCACAAACCATCGTCCGGTTTCACCGACTTCAGCTCCGCCACGGGGGTCATGATCTGCTCCTCCGGCGTAGCCGACCATCGGGCCTGCGGCACCGCCTTCAGGTTGTGCAACGTCAGCAACCCCTGAAGCTCGCCCCCCCGCACCACAGGGAAGCAGCGCCGCCCCATGGGCAGCAGGTACCCCTCCACTACCTCCTGCAGGCTGGTACCCTCTGGCAAGAGGGAGCACTCGCTGGTCATGATCTCACGCACGGTGTGCCCCTCCAGCATGCTCCGCGTGGCCACCTGCTGGTACGAGCTGTTGGCCGCGTTATCCAAGAACCAGCCCAAGAAGATCCACCAGAGGCCATCGAGGCTGCCCGCGCCCAGGATGCGCCAGATGCCCGCGAAGATCATCAGGTAGGCCACCAAACGCCCCACCAGCGAGGCCCAGCGGGTAGCTTGCTTCATGTCGCCGCCCAGCCCCCAGAGGATGGAACGCAGCACCCGCCCGCCATCCAGGGGAAAGCCGGGCACCAAATTGAAGAAGCCCAGCAGCACGTTGATCCCCGCCAGGTAGAGGCTGAGCGCGGCCAGGGGCTCGCTGAAGAAACGGGCGAAGACCCAGGCAGCGGCGAACAGGACGCCCAAAGCGATGCTGGTCATGGGGCCGGCAACCGCCATGAGGAACTCGTTCAGGGCGCTCTTGGGCTCCTGCGAAATCTGGGCGGCCCCGCCAAAGACGAACAGGGTGATGTCCCGCACCGGCACCCCCGTCTTGATGGAGACGAAAGAATGGGCCAGCTCGTGCAGCAGCACCGACAGGAAGAA
>JAAYZY010000521.1 GCA_012514615.1 Chloroflexota bacterium
CCAGCGTCTCGGCCCGCTGCCGGTGGAGAGATTGCCAAGCCCTGGCCCTGCCCAGGCCCTTTTCTTCGGGCGCGTGGAGGCCTACAAGGGCGCGGATACGTTGCTGGCGGCCTGGTCGCGCCTGGGGGGCCAGGCCAGGCTGGTGATCGCCGGCCCCGTGGCCGCTGGCGTCGTGCTGCCAGACCTGCCCGGTGGCGTCGAGTTGCGCGACCGGCTCATCGGCGATGAGGAGTCGCAGGCGCTGTTCAGCCGCTCCAGCCTCCTGGTCCTGCCCTATCGCGATGCCACCCAGTCGGCGCTGGTGGCTGCGGCCTACTTCTTCGGTCTGCAGGTGATCGTCACCCGCGTGGGGGCGCTGCCCGAGTACGTGGTGGAGGGCGAGACCGGCTGGGTGGTCCCGCCGGATGACCCGGCGGCGCTGGCCGCCGCGCTGGAGGACGCCCTTTCTGATCCTGCGCGCCTGCGCCGAATGGGCCTGCGCGGGCAGGAATGGTATCGCGCGCAGCGGCATCTCGAACAGGCCGCCCTGGCGAGTATGTACGCCCAGGTGGTTTCCCGTTGAGTCGGGTTGCCCGCTCATTGTGCCTTGTTCTGCTCCGTTTGCGGCCGATCTTTCCTGCTGCCTGCAGGCGTAGCCAAGGAGCTCATCATGACACAACAAGCATCGAGCCTGGAAGACGCGAGCCGCGTCTTGACCAAGGAGGACATGGTTAGGCGTCTGATCCCTCGCATCAAATTGCCTTCCCTGGGCCTGATGGCCTCCGAGCGCCGGCTCTTGCTGGCGGTCATGGATGTCGCTTGCCTGTGGCTGGCCCTGGCTCTGGCCATCATCTGGCGCACCGACTGGGACCGCATCGGCGCGGGGCACTTGTTCTGGGGCAACCCCAGTTGGTTCATCTCGCTGTTGTTGGTTTGGTTGCCGGTGGGCGCGCTGCTGGATGTCTTTAACCTGGCCCTGGCCGCCAGCACGTCTCATAGCGTCATGGCCGCCGGCGCGGCGACCCTGTTCACGGTGCTCGTCTACCAGTTCATCCCCTATTTCACGCCGCCCCTGGGGCCGCGCGGGGTCATCTTTACCTTCGGCGCCCTGGCGCTGTTGCTGGTCTGCGCCTGGCGCGCCTCCTACGCGCTGCTCTTTGTTCAGCCCAGCTTTCAGCAACGCGGCCTGGTGTTGGGCGCCGGCGTGGCTGGCCGCGCCCTGGCCAGCTTGTTGGGCCACGTGCCAGCCTCGGGCAACCCCTTCCGCGGCACCGGCTACCAGATCGTGGGCTTTCTCGATGACGATCCCGCCAAGCAGGGCACGGTGGTGGACGGCATCTCGGTCTTGGGGGGGAGCGACAGGCTGCCAGGCCTGGCCGCCGAGCTTGGCGCCGACGAGGTGGTGGTCGCCATCACCCACCGCCACACCATGCTGGAAAGCGCCTTCAACGCGATCCTCGCTTGCCGCGAGCGCGGCATTCACGTCACCACCATGCCCTCTCTATGCGAGCGGCTTCTGGGTCGCATCCCCGTGGATCACGTCGGCCGCGACCTGCAAGCGGTCTTGCCCCTGGAGCAGGGTCCGACGCAGCGTCTCTTCTCGGCGGCCAAGTGGGTGGTGGACCGCATCGCCGGCGTGGTGGGGCTGGTGGCGCTGGCGGTGGTCGCGCCGCTGGCGGCGCTGGCCAACGCGATCTCGTCCCCCGGCCCGCTGTTCTTCCGCCAGTCCCGCGTGGGCAAGGGCGGCCGGCTCTTTGACGTGGTCAAGTTCCGCACCATGATCCCCGATGCCGAGCGGCTTACCGGCGCGGTCTGGTGCGCCGCGGCCGACCCGCGCATCACGCCAGTGGGGCAACTGCTGCGCAAGACCCGCCTGGACGAGCTGCCGCAGTGCATCAACATACTGCGCGGCGAGATGAGCCTGGTCGGGCCCCGCCCAGAGCGCCCCGAGTTCGTGGACCAGTTGGCCGAGCAGATCCCCTTCTACCGCGCCCGCCACGCCGTGCTTCCCGGCCTCACCGGCTGGGCGCAGGTGCGCTACGGCTACGGCGATTCGGTGGACGACGCGCGCATCAAGCTGGAACACGACCTCTACTACGTCAAGCACGCCGGGGTTTACCTGGATCTGCTGATCCTGCTCAAGACGCCGGCCATCATGTTCAGCCTGCGGGGGCAATAGGTTGGCGCGTATCCTCGTCCTCACCCAGGTCTTGCCCTATCCCCTGGATAGCGGGGCCAAGATCCGCCAATAC
>JAAYZY010000522.1 GCA_012514615.1 Chloroflexota bacterium
CACCTTCACGGAGGATGCCCTGCGTACCATCATCCGAGACTACACCCGGGAGGCTGGCGTGCGCAGCTTGGAACGGGAGATCGGGCGGGCCTGCCGCAAGGTGGCGGTGCTGGTGGCCGCGGGGGAGGCGGAACAGGTAGAGGTTACGCCCAAGAAGGCGCGTGAGTTCTTGGGTAAGCCCCGCTTCTTCTTCGATGCTGCGGAGCGCACCGCGCTGCCGGGCGTGGCCACCGGCCTGGCTTGGACCCCGGTGGGCGGCGACGTCCTCTTTGTGGAGGCTACCCGCATGCGCGGCAAGGGGCAGCTCACCCTCACCGGTCAACTGGGCGAGGTGATGAAAGAGTCGGCGCAGATCGCCTTCAGCTACGTGCAGGCCAAAGCCGACGAGCTTGGGCTGCCGGCCGACCTCTTTGAGAAGGCCAACCTGCATGTCCATGTGCCGGAGGGCGCGGTGCCCAAAGATGGCCCCAGCGCCGGCGTGACCATGGTCACAGCCATGGTCAGCTTGCTGACCGGCCGGCCGGTGCGCGCGGACGTGGGCATGACTGGCGAGATTACCCTGCGGGAGCGGGTGCTGCCGGTGGGGGGCATTAAGCAGAAGGTGCTGGCGGCGCACCGAGCAGGTCTGAAGACGGTCATTCTGCCACGACGCAACGAGATGGACCTGGACGATCTGCCTGAGGATGTGCGGGACGAGATGCAGTTCGTGCTGGCCGACAGCGTGGACGACGTGCTGCGGGAGGCCCTGGAGCCGACGGGGACCGTCCCTGAGGTCGGGCTGCCGGTGACGCAGCCGTTGGCGGTGCCGGCCGAGAGCGGGTCCCACCGCTGACCTGGCCTCCCCTGGTGCAGGGGGCTTACTCAAGAGAACGGCCCGGTCGAGGCACGCCTCGACCGGGCCGCAGCATGTCTGCCGCCGCGCTCAGGAGAGGTCGTAGACCGTGCGGCGGATGATGTCGTCCTGGGTGGCCTTGTCCAGGGTGACGAAGAGGGCGCTGTAGCCGGCCACCCGCACGATCAGGTCTCGGTACTTCTCTGGCTCGGCCTGGGCGGCGCGCAGCGTTTCCGTATCCACCGTGTTGAACTGCACGTGCCAGACCTTGAGGCGGACGAAGCCGCGTAGGAGGGCCGCCAAGGAGCGCAGACCGCCCTCGCTGGCTAGGCTGCCGGAGGTGAGGCGCAGGTTGAGCAGTTGGGCTAGCATGCAGATGTTGGGCAGCTTGCTCACCGAGCGCAGCACCCGAGTGGGGCCGCCAGTCTCGGTACCCTGGGTGGGGGAGATGCCTTCAGCGATGGGCTCGCCGGCGCGGCGGCCGTCCGGCGTAGCCCCCACGCGGGCCCCCAACGGCACGTTGGCGGAGACGTTGCTGGTAGAGCTGGCGTAGCCCCCGCCCACTGGGCCGCGGCCGTAGCGTGTGGTTTGGTAGCGGCCCATCTCGTCGTGGTAGTCTTGCATGATGCGCATGGCCAAGCCATCGACTTCGTCGTGGTCGCTGCCGAACTTGGGCGCGCCCAGCAGCATCTGGCGGAGGCGTTCCCCTTCTGGGCCGGCGAAGTTGGCCTGCAGGGCGCGCAGGACCTCGGCGCCAGATAGCGCGCCTTCATCGTACACCAACCGCTTGAGCGCCATGAGGGCGTTGGCCGTGTTGGTGATACCGGACTGCATCTCGCTGACCACGTCGTAGAGGGCGCCGCCCTCCTTGACCGTCAGGCCGCGCTGCAGGCAGTCTTGCACCAGGGCAGAGCAGAACGCGTCGGGCACCAGTTCTTCCAGGGCCAGGTCGGCGGTGGCATCCATGTGGAAGCCGCAGCGAGCGTAGAACTGCATCTGCTGCACGAAGGCGGCGTAGAGCTCCTCGAAGGTGCCGAAGTCGCCCAAGGCCCCGCGGCCAGGATGTGGCCGGGCCCCGCTCTGAGGGTCCACACCGCCGTGGAGAGCCAGCTCCAACGACTTCAGGATGTTCAGGAAGCTCATGCCGGTGCACCGGTAGCCCCACTTGCCAGGCACGGCCACTTCCACACAGCCCACCGCGGCGTAGTTGTAGGCGTCGGCTGGCCGCACCCCCTTCTCCAGCAAGGCCGGGACGATGATGTCGTCGTTCTTCATGGCCGGCATCCCAAAGCCCAGCCGAATGGTGCGGGCGCATTCCATGAGGAAGCGGTCGGGCGTGCCGCTGTGGATGCGGGCTGAGACGTTGGGCTGGGTCAGGCGCACGTTGCGGATGGTCTCCAAGACCATGTACGAGAGATCGTTCACCGCGTCGTGGCCTTGGGGCGTCTGCCCGCCGATGGTCACGTTCTGGTAGGTGGGGTACCCGATGTTGAAGCGGGTGTGGTCCCAAGGCCGTACCTTGTTGATGGCGAAGAGCTTGAGCCAGAACAGCTCCAGCAACTCCAGGGCTTGCTCTCGGGTGATCCGCCCGGCTCGGAGGTCGGCGCTGTAGAAGGGGTAGAGGACCTGGTCCAATCGCCCCAGGGAGAAGGAGTGACCGTTGCTCTCGATCTGGCTGATGAGGTGCACGAAGAAGACCGACTGCACCGCCTGGTGGAAGGTGCGGGGCGGCCGGGCCGGCACCTGGCGGCAAGCCGCGGCCACCGTCAGGAGCTCCTGCCGGCGCGCCTGGGCGAGGCCCGGGGCAGCGGCCTGCCGCTCGGCTTCCTCAGCATAGCGGGCTGCGAAGGTCACGGCCGCCTGCAAGGCGATGATGGCCCCCTGCAGGAAGGGGCGCTTGCGCTGCCCCAGCGCCTGGAAGGGTGAGAGGTTGGCCAAGGCCTGCTGGGCCTCGCTGATGAAGCCCTCCAGGCCGACGCGCAGGAGCGTCTCCAGGTCCAAGATGAGATGGCCGTCGCCGGAGGTGCTAAGGCCGCGGCCATTGATGGCCCCGATGGCCTGGGCTGCCGCCACGTGGGAGGGCATGGTGGCCTGCACGCGGTCGCTCAGGGTGCGGCCGCGCCAGGCCGGGACGATGGTCTCCAGGATGTGGCGGCGCACCTGGGAGGGTACCTGGAAGGGGTCGGCCGGGCGGCTGGCGAAGTCGTCGATCTCGTCTGCCAGGAAGTCCACCAGATACTCCGGGAAGACCGGCGCGGCCCGGGGCGTGCTGGCCTGGTTGCCCACGATGACCTCATCTTCGTCGATGTAGATGGTCATGTGGGCCAGGGTGTGGGCCAGCGCCTTGGCCCGCCGCAGCACCACCGGGTCGGCTTGGTGCTGGGCGTAGGCCTCGGTGACCAGCAGGCCTCGTTCGGCGCACAAGGCCGGCGCCGTATCCAACAGGCGCTCTCGCAGTCGAGCCACCCGGGAGGGGCCCCCCTGGGCCGCCGGCGCGCCTACCCGGACGCTTGCCATCTGTGTCTCGCTCATCGCTCCGCTCCTGGGCCGGTTAGCCGCCCACGCTCACTTGCAGCCCGCGCCGGCGGAACACCGCCGCACTGCGGGCGACCATCTCGTCATCCAGCGGCAGCTGCTGGGCCCAAGGGTAGGGGCGGCCCAGCGCCGCGTACTTGGCTTGGCCCCACGTGTGGTAGGGCAGCAGGTCCACTGGCGGGGGCAGGCCGGGCAGGCTGACGATCCAGTCGGCCATGGCCGTCAGGGTGGCGTCATCGGTGTTGAAGGCCGGGATGAGGGGCACCCGCACCCGCAGCGGAGCGCCGGCTGCCGCGAGCCAGCGCAGGTTCTGGAGGATGCACTCGTTGCCGACGTCGGTGGCGGTGCGGTGGGCGCGGCTGTCCACGTGCTTGAGATCGAAGAGCAGGCTGTCCAGATACGGCAGCAGCCCTTCCAGGGTGGGCCAGGGGGCGTAGCCGCAGGTCTCCATGGCCGTGGAAAGACCCTCGGCTCGGGCCAGGCGCAGCAGGGCCCCGGCCAGCGCCTGCTGCAGGGTAGGTTCTCCGCCGGTGAGGGTGAGGCCGCCCACCCCTTCGTAGAAGGCGGTATCGCGGCGCACCTCGGCCAGGAGGTCGCCGGCGGCGCGCACCTGGCCGATCCAGCGCACGGCCCGGGCCGGGCAGCGCGCCGCTCGCGGCCCGTAGACGGCCAGGCGGCGGCCGTTGCTCACGGCTGGGTCCACCCAACCTTCTGGGCAGGCGTCTGCGAACTGGCCGCAGGCGATGCAGAGGGCCGGGAAGAGGGCCAGCTCGGGCTCGGCGCGCTGCGACTCGGGGTTGGAGCACCAGGCGCACTGCAGCGGGCATCCCTTGAAAAAGACGCTTGTGCGCAGGCCGGGGCCGTCGTGCAGGCAGTAGCGCTGCACGTCGAAGACGACGCCCTGCACCGCCTCCAGGCGGGCCCGGGTGGGCGCGTCCATCTCGGCGGCGGCGGCCGGCAGCTCCGGCAACCCGCTCCCATCTGGCGCGAGGGCCGCCGTACGCTCGCCCTGGTCTGTGCCTGCCGCCTGTGCTCGCATGCCTCGGTACCGTCCTCAACGTACCCGCGTGGGTTTCCTAGGGACCCACTCTATTGTATCCCAGCGTCGCGGGGAAGTCAAAGCGCGCCTGGTCGATCTCACGCCTGGCAGGCGCGCTTGCCCGACTGCCGCGGCGGTGGTATCATAGGGGAGTCCCAGAGCCAACCTGTGAGTTGCAGGGAGAGAGGGAGCCCATGACCGACGCAAGACCGGCGCACAACCACGGCATCCACAAGGAGCAGGGCCTGGAGCTTCTGCGCCAGATGTGGGAGATTCGCCTCTTCGAGAACAAGGTCTACGATCTGCTGGGACGCGACGTCATCAAGGGCGCTTCCCACCTCTACGCCGGGGAAGAAGCGGTGGCCGTGGGGGCCATCTCAACCCTGCACGACGACGACCTGATCACTAGCACACACCGCGGCCACGGGCATTGCCACGCCCGGGGCGTGTCGCTGGCCCCCAGCGCCGAAGCGCGCCAGGAGCACCTGGACAAGATGATGGCGGAGCTGTGCGGCCGCGCCACAGGCTACTGCCTGGGCCGGGGCGGCTCCATGCACATCGCCGATGTGGAGAAGGGCAACCTGGGGGCCACCGGCATCGTGGGCGGGAACCTCCCGGTGGCCACCGGCGCGGGTCTGGCGCAGACCCTGCTGGGCAGCGGTCGGGTGGTCCTGTGTTTCTTCGGCGACGGCGCGGCCAACACCG
>JAAYZY010000523.1 GCA_012514615.1 Chloroflexota bacterium
CTTCATGCCCAAGCCGCTCTTCGGCGTGGCTGGCAGCGGCATGCACTTCCATCAGACGCTGTTCAAGCGCGGCAAGAACCTCTTCTGGGATGAGAAGGGCTACGCCGGGCTGAGCCAGACCGCCCTCTACTACATCGGCGGCCTGCTGCGCCACGGCCCGGCTTTGGCTGCGCTCACCAACCCCAGCACCAACTCCTACCGCCGGCTGGTGCCGGGGTACGAAGCGCCCACCCAACTCTACTTCTCCCTGGGCGACCGCAACGCCCTGGTGCGCGTGCCCAAGTATGCCAAGACCGCCGAGACCAAGCGCATCGAATACCGCGCCCCCGACGCCACCTGCAACGTCTACCTGGCCTTGGCAGCCCAGCTCATGGCCGGCTTGGACGGCATCCAGAACAGCATCGACCCCACGGTCAACGGCTACGGGCCCCTGGACGGCCGCTCGGTGCCTCTGCCAGTGGAGCAGAAGACCGACATCCGCACGCTGCCCACCACGTTGGATGGCGCCCTGGATGCCCTGGGACAGGATCACGACTTCCTGCTGCAGGGCGATGTCTTCGACGAGGAGATGATCAGCGACTGGATCGCCTGGAAGAGGGAGAACGAGTGTCGGGCCGTCAGCGGCCGTCCTCACCCCTACGAGTTTGAGCTCTACTACGACCTGTAATTGACATGCAGGGCCGCGCCTGCTATACTGCCGCCATGTTGCACGGAAATATCCTTGACCCGTCAAGGACATCTGCCGCAAAGGCAAGGAAAGGATCGAACCAACATGGCGGCGAAGAACTACCCCGGAATCACGCCCCACGGCGGCACCCTGGTCGATCGCACGCTGCGTGGCATGCTGCGCGAAGTGGCCCTGGAGCGGGCCGCCAGCCTCAAGCGCGTCGAGCTGAACCCTGTGGCCATCTCAGACTTGGAGATGATCGCCGTGGGGGCGTTCAGCCCCCTCACCGGCTTCATGGGCCAGGCCGACTACGAGAGCGTGGTCGAGAAGATGCGCCTGGCCAATGGGGTGGTCTGGACCATCCCCATCACCCTGCCGGTGTCGACGGAAGAAGCCGACCGCCTGCGGGAAGGCGACGAGATCGCCTTGGTGGCCCCAGATGGCAAGATCTTGGGCCTGATGGAACTGGCCGAACGCTTCCGCTATGACAAAGAGCGGGAAGCAGAGATGGTCTACCGTACCACCGAGACCAAGCACCCGGGCGTGGCGCGCCTGTACGCCCAGGGTGACGTTCTCCTGGCCGGCGACATCTACCTGCTGGAGCGCCCCGCCGACGTGGAGTTCCCCGAGTTCCGCCACGACCCGGCGCAAACCCGGCGCATGTTCGCCAGCCGCGGCTGGCGGCGCGTCGTCGGCTTCCAGACCCGCAACCCCATCCACCGAGCCCATGAGTACATCCAGAAGACGGCCCTGGAGATCGTGGACGGGCTCTTCCTCCACCCGCTGGTGGGCGAAACCAAGTCGGACGACATCCCGGCCAACGTGCGCATGGAGAGCTACCAGTCGCTGCTGCGGGACTACTACCCGGCCGACCGGGTTCTGCTGGGCGTCTACCCCGCGGCCATGCGCTACGCCGGCCCGCGGGAGGCCATCTTCCACGCCATCGCCCGCAAGAACTACGGCTGCACCCACTTCATCGTGGGTCGGGATCACGCCGGCGTAGGCAAGTACTACGGCACCTACGACGCCCAATTGATCTTCGACGAGTTCGAGCCGGCTGAGCTGGGCATCACCCCGCTCTTCTTCGAGCACAGCTTCTACTGCCGCAAGTGCGGCGGCATCGTCACCGCCAAGACCTGCCCCCACGACGCCGCCGAGCGCATCATCCTCAGCGGCACGCAGGTACGGGAGCTGCTGGAGCGCGGTGAAGCCCCCCCGCCGGAGTTCACTCGGCCTGAAGTGGCCAAGGTGCTCATCGACGGCTACAAGGCCATGCGCGAGGCGAAGGCTGCCGCCGAAACCAAGCCCGCCCCGGCGCCTGTGGCAGCGCCTGCTGCGGCAGCCAAACCCGCCAAGAAGGGCGGCCGCAAGGTCTTCGTCATCGGGCTGGACTGCGGCGACCCCACCCTGGTTTTCCAGCGGTGGCGCGACGAGCTGCCCAACTTCCGCAAGCTCATGGAGGGCGGCGTCTACGGTCCCCTGAACAGCAGCACCCCGCCCATCACGGTGCCGGCCTGGAGCAGCATGATGACCAGCAAGGACCCTGGTCAACTGGGCTTCTACGGCTTCCGCAATCGCGCCGACTACAGCTACTCTGGCATGAGGATCGCTACATCCAAGGCGGTGAACGAAGAGACGCTGTGGGAGATCCTCTCCCGGGCAGGCAAGCACTGCGTGTTGGTGGGCGTGCCGCAGACCTACCCGCCCAAGCCCCTCAACGGCGAGATGGTCACCTGCTTCCTCACCCCCAGCACCGAGAGCCAGTACACCTACCCCGACGCCCTCAAGGCGGAGATCGAGCAGGCGGTGGGCGAGTACATCCTAGATGTCAAGGACTTCCGCACCGAAGACAAGGGACGCTTGCTGCTGGACATCTACAAGATGACCGAGACCCGCTTCAAGACGGTGCGCCA
>JAAYZY010000524.1 GCA_012514615.1 Chloroflexota bacterium
GAAATGCATCGTCGAAGGTCAGGACAACTCGGGTGCGGGCTGGGGCAGAGGCCGTGGTCCGTAGTTGCCGGGTCAGTTCGAACAGAGGGATGACCTCGGCTGACTCCCTGAACAGCCGCAACTGATCAAGGAATAGCGCCCTGGGTAGGTCGATGGGGAGACCTGTACCCCCTTCGACCAAGTGGTAGCCCAGGATCCAGACGCGACCCTCATGCGAAGCTCCAAGGAACGGTTGGGTTCCGTGCAGCAGCCTACGCATCAAGTCACCCTCTTCTCGCGATTTGAGACGGCGAGCCTTCCCGCCCCTGGAGCAGAAGAAAGAGCATTGGCAGGAGCAGGGTTCTCTGCCTTGCGATGATGGCCAGGTTGCCTACCGAAAAGCCCAAGAGCAGGGCATAGAGAACGACAAAGACCACACAAAAAGCGATCAGGCGATGCGACCGCCAGTTGCGTAGCGAAGCCCACAACTGCTTGCGCCGCCAGACGAGCGCA
Source organism: Chloroflexota bacterium (assembly GCA_012514615.1). The sequence goes on from JAAYZY010000524.1 coordinate 493, forward strand.
ACAACCATGGCAATTGCTTCCAACGCCGACAGCCTCATGAACGCGCTACCCGATTCCCACACAAAAGGACGGAAGAGCGCCCGGATGAAGGCGCTGGGGATGTGAAGCGGGCTTACGCTGATGGTGCCAGCCGCGCTTCCCCCGATGTCACTGTAGGCGGCCTGCTCCTCGACTCGCTCCACTGCCGATTCCAGCGACTCGATGCCCAGCGCTCCGGCGGAGAGATAGAAGGTGAGCGCAACCGCCCCGGCAAAGAAGAGAAACTGGAAATACCACGTCCCGGTCAGTCCAGCCTGGTCTTTGCGCAGCATCGCGCCCACCGCCATAGCCGCTATCGCAACAGCGGCAATGTGTGGACGCACCAGCCCGGCCAGCAGCAGCCCGATGGCAAGCGCCGGCCAGGCGGCCACGCGCGGGAGTTGCGCGTAGCCCCACACGGCCAAACCGAGGCAGAAGAGTATGAACGCCTCCTTGCCCACACTGGAGGGCCAGAAGAACAACGAGGGCCAGAACACGAGCCACGCCAGATAGGAAGTGGGCCGCATCTCTGGTATGCGCTTGGATGCGGCTGCGAAGAGCAAGACCCCAGCAAACGCCATCAACGCGAACACCACGAAGGCGGCCCGCATGCTGGGACCGGAGATCGACACCACCACACCGGCCACCTGTGAGGTGAACCGGGTACCGAACGTCGCTCCGGAGGGCGCGAAGAGCTGAGTGGGGTCTAGGTTCCACAGGCCACGGGCTATCACGAGGGCCTTTCCGTAATAGATGCCCGCGTCGCCATTCCGTTCATAGGCTTCGACGTAGACCCAGTGTCGCATCATGCTCCCGGCCAGCTTGACCATGAGGCCGCCCGCCAAGACCAACCACAATACGCGGTGCGTCGCCTGATATTTGATGAGCAGGGCCAGCGCCACCGCCGTGATGGCCAGAGCCCAGATCAGGAAGATCTGTAAGTCATCCGAGCCGCGGGTGAAGAGAAGGTAAGCGAATCCCGCCGCACCCACCGCAATCA
>JAAYZY010000525.1 GCA_012514615.1 Chloroflexota bacterium
CGGTCCGCATGGACGTCTAGCTCGGCGAGGATTTCGCCGATGCGCACGCCAGCGCTCTCGGCATCATCCACCGTGCCGTCCAGCCAGTCTCCCGGTTGCAGATCAGGGCGCTCGCCCGTCCATGGGACGTTGTAGTCCGTTGAGAAACCGCTCTCATCACCCCACCAGGGGATCGGACCCGTCTCGCCGCTGGCAGACCCCTTGAAGGCGCCAGTGGCATCGGTGAGGCTCAGGGAAATCGTATGCCCAGGCTCGTAGTGGCCCTCCACCCAGTCGTGACCGTAGTTGACGCTCAAGTGGAAGCCCATGGGCGGACCTTGCAGCCACCCCAGGTCGGCGTTGCCCTCCGCCTGGCCATCCAACTGCCCCGCCTGAGTGTCAGGGCCAAGCGACCCTGCGCCCAGGGGCACCGTCAAGCCCAAGATGATCGCCACGGAAAGCACGGCTGCGGCTAGGGACCTTCGAACTCCGTACGCCATCGTCTGCTCCTTTCCAAAGCACCTTCATCGAGTATCCGTCTTCAGGTTGCACAGGCCGCGGTCAACAACGCCCTCCAACGCGTCTGTCGTAAGACAGCGCTGCAGCACGGGGGGCACGAGGTCAACGGCGGCGCCAGGCGCTAAACCCACCCCGCGGACGCCGGCGCTGTGACGCAACTGCGCGTAGTATACCATAGAGCATCGCCGGCGTCAACCGCCCTGGGGCGGCGCCGAAGGTCGGAGGCCAAGGCCCCATGGCGGTGTGGCTGGGGGCGTCGGGCCGCCAGGTGTGGTACAATGGGTCAGACAGGCTGCACTCATGAGGGAGGAAACCATGATCTTGCCAAAGGGCCGCTCTTTGGAGCTGACGAAGGAACTGCTTCAGGGGGCCATCGACATCCACGTCCACGCCGGGCCGCACATCTTCAGCAGCCCCCGCCGCGTCGATCCCGTTGAGGCGGCAACGCAAGCCCGCGATGCTGGCATGCAGGCCATCGTCTTCATGGACGTCTTCGAGATGAGCAACGGCACGGCCTGGTTGGTGAACCGGGCAGTGCCGGGCTTCCGGACCTACGGCGGGCTCATCCTGAACACCGTCTACGGCGGCATGAACCCCAGAGCGGTCAAGACAGCTATCCACTACGGCGATGGGGCCAAGTACATCAGCTTTGGGGCGCACTCCACCTACTATCAGGCAGCCCGCGAAGGCCGCAAGGTGGACGGCAAGTTCGTGCCCCTCAGCGAGCTGTACCCCAAGTTCAAGACGGAGGAGCTGGATCGCTGCATCCGCATCCCGCTGGATGAGGATCCTGGGCCAGAGCTGGACGAGATCCTACAGCTCATCGCCGCCAACCCCCACATCGTCCTGAACACTGGCCATGTGTCTGCGGCCGAGGGGGTGCGCTTGGTGGAGCTGGCCGGGGCCTACGGCATCCAGCGAGTGTTGGTGGCCAGTGCGGTGACCAAGGTGGCCACTATGGAGCAGCTTCGGTACATGGTGGGCAAAGGCGCCTTCATCGAGTACACCCTGGCGGCCTACACCCACACCACGCCCATCCCCAAGACCCACTACTACGTGGAGCGGGAGTATGCCTCCATTGACGAGGGGATGGATGAGGGCGATGCGTCCGGCGGGGTGCGGTTGGTGGCCGAGCAGATCGAGGCGCTGGGTGCAGAGCACTGCATCATCGGCACCGACTTTGGGGTCTACACGTTGCCGGAGCCGGTGGAAGGGCTGCGGGAGTTCATCGCCTGTCTGCTGGACATGGGGACCCTGGCCGAGGACATCCGCAAACTCGTGAAGACGAACCCCGAGCGACTGCTGGGGGTCGAACAGTAGCCGCGGCCCAGCGGTCGGGCGCACGCCCCGAGCAGGGCCAAGGCTGATGCTGCCGCGCTGGCCTGGCGGCGCAGGAGGATATGTAGGATGCAGGTAGACTTGAACAGCGACATGGGCGAGAGCTTCGGCCGCTACCGCCTGGGAGACGACGAGGCGCTCATGCCCTGGATCACGTCGGCCAACATCGCCTGCGGCTACCACGCTGGCGACCCCCTGGTCATGCGCCGCACGGTGGCCTTGGCCGTCCGCTACGGCGTGGGGATCGGCGCCCACCCAGGGTTTCCCGACCTGGTGGGGTTCGGCCGCCGCCAGATGCAGGTGACGGCGGAGGAGGTCGAGAGCGATCTGCTCTACCAGATGGGCGCTCTGGCGGCCTTCGCCCGGGCCGCTGGGGCGAAGCTGGCTCATGTGAAGGCCCACGGCGCCCTCTACAACATGGCCGAGACCGATCCGGCGGTGGCCAAGGCCATCTTGCAGGCCATTGAACGTTTCGACGGCAACCTGATCGCCGTCTGCCCAGCCGGGTCAGCCATGGCCCAGATGGCTGCCGAGCGCGGCCTGCACGTGGCCCGGGAAGGGTTCGCCGACCGCGCCTACAATGCCGACGGAACGCTGCGCTCCCGACGCCTTGATGGAGCCATGATCGATGATCCGCAGACCGCTGCGGCACAAGCGGTGCGCATGGCGCAAGACGGGGCGGTCGTGGCCTTCACGGGGGAGACGATCCCCCTCCAGGTGGATACCATCTGCCTGCACGGCGACGCCCCCGGCGCGGTGCAGGCCGCCCGGGCCGTGCGTACCGCCCTGGAGGCTGCCGGTATCGCCGTTCGGCCCATGGGCTGGCCCCTGTGACCCCGCATGGGAGTGTAGCATGACGCAGAGTCAACCGCGCCTTCTGCCGGCAGGCGATTCAGCCCTCCTGGTGGAGTTCGCAGACGAAATCAGCCAGGAGATCAACGACCGGGTGCACGCGTTGGCACAGGTTCTGGAGACCCGAGCGCTGGCTGGGGTGGTGGAGGTGGTGCCGACCTACCGCTCTGTGCTGGTGCACTACTCGCCCCTGAAGCTGACTTACGGAGAGTTGCGGGAGGACGTTGCCGCCTTGCTGACCGAGCCGGCCGCTGCAGCCCCGCGGACTGCTACGCTGGTGGAGATCCCGGTCGTCTACGGGGGCGAGTACGGGCCAGACCTGGCGTCGGTGGCTGAGCTGCATGGCTTGTCGGCGGCGGAGGTCGTCCGCATCCACAGCAGCGCCACATACAGCGTGTACATGCTGGGGTTCATCCTGGGGTTTGCCTACCTTGGGGGGCTGGACCAAGCCATCGCTACCCCTCGCCTGAGCACGCCCCGTACGCTGGTGCCGGCAGGCTCTGTGGGCATTGCCGAAACCCAGACCGGCATCTACTCTGTGGCTGCACCGGGGGGCTGGCAGATTATCGGACGCACGCCCTTGACCCTGTTCGACGTGACCCAAATCCCGCCCACCATCGTGCAGCCGGGCGATCGGATTCGCTTCGTCCCCATCGCCCCACCGGCATGAGACGGCAGTTGTTGCCCAGCAGCGCCCCGACGGAGGCTTGGCGCCGCCTGGCCCCGGCGAGATCGGAGGAAGGATGGCTCTAGAGGTGCGGCGCCCCGGCCTGCTGACCACCGTTCAAGACATGGGTCGGTATGGGTATCAGAAGTACGGCGTGCCGGTGGCCGGCGCCATGGATCCCTTCGCCCTGCAGGCGGCCAACGCCTTGGTGGGCAACCCGCTCGGCGCCGCGGCGTTGGAGATCACGCTGGTGGGCCCCACGCTGCGGGCCCAAGAAGCTTGCACCATCGCCGTGGCTGGCGGCGACCTCACGCCCCTGTTGGATGGCCAACCCGTGCCCATGTGGAAGGCGGTGGCGGTGCCCAAAGGGGGCGCGATCACCTTCGGCGGCCGCCGGTCTGGCTTTCGCGCCTACTTGGCCGTAGCGGGCGGGCTAGCGGTTCCGCTGGTCCTGGGCTCCCGCTCCACATTTCTGCGCGGTGGGTTCGGCGGCCTGGAGGGGCGGGCCCTGAAAGCAGGCGATCGCTTGCCGGTCGGGCCAACGCGCGCTCCGGTCGACGGAGGGCGCGCCATGCCGGTCGGCGACCGGCCGCCCTACGGCGATGACGTCACCGTGCGGGTGGTTCTCGGCCCTCAAGACAGCTACTTCACGCACGAGGGCCTGGATAGGTTCCTGGGGAGCGTCTACATGGTGAGCCCGGCCTCCGACCGCATGGGCTATCGGCTACAGGGACCGGAAGTAACCCACCGGGAACGAACCCAGATCATCTCCGATGGGCTCCCCCTGGGCGCAGTCCAGGTGCCCCCCGATCGGCAGCCGATCGTCATGATGGCCGACCACCAGACGACCGGCGGCTACCCCAAGATCGGCACCGTCATCGCCGCCGATATCCCCCTGCTGGCCCAGTGCATGCCCGGGCTCAGCCAGGTCTGCTTTGCCGCTGTGACCCTGGCCGAGGCCCAAGCCGCTTACCGCGCCATGGCCGCCGCCATGGCCAACTGCTCAGAACCCGACGACGACATCCTCTGGGGGCCGTGCTAAGGAGCTACGTAGGCCCTGCAGCGACGCTTGGCGTGTTCTCGCGTCAGGTCCGCTCTACAGGCCAGCAGCGATGTCGAACCCGCAGCGGATGGCCTCCGCCGCCGTCTGCGGCTCCAGGCAGTCGCCAACCAGGTGCAGTTCAAGCCCTGGCAGCCTCTCCAGCGCCACCGCCAACGTGCGGTCCGGCGCTGCTCCAGCAGCAACCCTCGGTTCCAGGGGATGGACTCTGCAGCTACCTCCGGTAGCATCTCCGGGATGGCCGCGCTGTGTCCCCTGGTGGCCAGGTACCCGGCCATCTCGCAGCCCGCGTTCTCGCCGCCGAGGACGGCAACCCGCTGGCCAACCTCGTGCTTCCCGGCCAAGACGTCCCAGGCCGCCACAGCCCGATCCCTTCCTGGCACGGCAGGCCGCAGAGGCTGTGCGACGGTCGCCAGGATCACGACCTGGGGGGTCAGTTGGGCCGCCAGCTCTGGCGTCACCCATTGCCCGGTGTGAACCTGCACCCCCGCGTCGCTCCATCAGCAGGGCGCGCCGCGGCCGTGGGGCGGGCGTCAGTGGCCTCCCTCCCTTGGCCCCCTGGGCGTTCACCGTGCAGCCTACCTCCACCTGCTTCTGCATGATGCGCCCATGGCACTGGGGCTGATTGCAGGCGACGCACGGGCGGATCGACGCCAAACGCCCCACCTGAGCTTGGGCCGCCCACTCTGGGTCGGCCAGGAGCCCCCGGCCCACGGCGATCAGGTCGCCTTGCCCTCACGCAGAGCCTGTTCAGCCAGCAGCGGATCGTGGATCTTGCCCACCGCGATCACCGGCATCGAACTCCGCTTCCGCAGCCTGCCGCGCCGCCTGAACGAAGGCCTCAGCCACCCGCCAGATCTCCTCTCGCCCTAGTGGGCGCGGCACATCGCCTCCCCGGCAGCGGGATGCTGGACGGGCCCACCGGCGTCACCCCCATCACGGCCACCGAGGCCCCTGCGCCGGCACGGGCCAACGGCATGGCGACCTTGGCTCCATGCCGATGAACCGCATCGGTGACCATGCGGAACGAGGCAATCATGCGGTCGTCGTACAGCCCGGGCCGTGGTGAGAGGCCCGGCCGGTAAGCGTCACCCCGGTGAACACCATGATGATCAACCCCACCCCACCTTGGGCTCGGGCTGCCTAGTAGTCTCGCGAGCGCTCCGAAGGCCAGCGGCCGACCGACGGCAAGCGCGTCCCCATGGGCGGCATCACCACACGGTTGCGCGGCTCCATGGTCTTGATCTTGATCGGGCTGAACAGGGCGGCGAGATGCAGCGGGTCTCGGTTATCGATGCTTGATCGGCTCCTTTCGCTTCTGTGGCCCGACCCCAGCGAAGGCAGGGTGCGGTGTGCGCCACCTCGTCCGGCGCACACCCAGACGGTTGGGCGCTGGTACTGGCCTAGGGGGTCCCCAGCAACGAGGGGGAGAGCGGGTCGTGGGCAAGGCGGTTGGCCCGCGCCCGCAGGAAGCTGGCCACCGCGTAGCAATACCGACAGCCGAACAGGCACGAGTCGTACATGCCGATGTCCCGACTGGACACGCACCCACACGCCTCCCGCTGCGCCGGGTCCTTCTTGGCTGCCACGGAGACACCCAGGACCCGGGCAAGGTAGTCGGCATCCACGCAGGCGCCCGGCCGCACCCCGAAGGGGCGCAAGTCCAACGTCTCGGCGCAGCTCACGATCTCCATGCCGTTGGCTGCAGCCGTGTCAGCCAGCCGCGGCGCCAGCTCCGCGGTCAGGGCGCGCACTGCACCTTCATCCGCCTGCACCCGGATCCCAGCCCCGGCCAGCCCCAGCAGCCGAGGCCGAGCCTTGCCGTAAAGATCCATGATGCTGATAACCGACCGTTTTGTGCATCCCCGCAGGGCTTCGGCCAACCGCCGGTAGGCGGCGGTGTGAAACTCCAGATCGGTGGCATTGCTGAAGACGATAGGGTCGTACCGCCAGATGACCCGGTCAGCCCCCACATGTTGGGCCAGCTCCCGGAAGGAACGAATGGCGGTTTCGGCCGGGGGAGTATGGGGTTCCAGGGCCCGGGGGTTGTCCATCAGGGTGTACTGGAAGTAGTAGCAGTAGTCGCGGCGGTCCAGCTCGTCCAGGTGGGCCAGCAGGTGACGCGGGTGGCGCGTCCAGAAGACCATGGCCTCCACATCGTGCGGCTGCAGCGAGAC
>JAAYZY010000526.1 GCA_012514615.1 Chloroflexota bacterium
ACTTCGCCCTGACTGGGGAACGAGAGCGCCAGGAAGCGGAGCTAGAACGGCTCTATGCGGCTGCCGGCTCCCAAGAGCCCGACGCGGAGGCGCTGGCCTGGGGGGAGGCCCAGCTGGAGCGGGTGACTGGGCTTCAGGCCGAAGCGCGCCCGCTGGTAGAGCTGGTGCTGGAGCAGCAGGTGGCTGAGGCGCTGCGCCGTCTGCAGCTGACCACCGGGGATCGGGTCTGGCCGCCGGTGCGGTTCCGCCTTTCCACCTCGCCTCTGCATCTGACCATCTCGCCCCGCCAGGTGATCGGAGTGCGAGACACTCGGGACCTGCGGGCCGACCTGCCGCTGGACCTGCAGGTGCGCCTGGAAAGCGCCATCGATGCGCTGCCCGACGTGGTGTCGCTCATTGAGCCGACGGGCGGCTACGGCGTCTACCCCACCATGGTGCTGGAGACGGCCGACCTGGCCTGGACGGCGGAGACGGTGGCCCACGAGTGGGTGCACAATCACCTGGTCTTCTGGGCGTTGGGGCGGCGTTACTTCGATTCGCCGCAGATGCGCAGCATCAACGAGACGGTGGCGGACATTGTGGGGGTGGAAGTGGGGCGAGAGGTGCTGCGGGCCCACTACCCTGCGCTGCTGCCCGTGGACTCGCCAGCCCCTGGCGGCATCCAGGCCGGGCCGCCGGAGCCGGCGGCGTTGGACTTCGTGCGGGAGATGCGCCTGACCCGCCAGACGGTGGACGAGCTTCTGGCCCAAGGGCAGGTGGAAGAGGCTGAGCAGTACATGGAGGAGCGCCGCCAGTTCTTCGTGGAGCAGGGCATCGCCTTGCGCAAGCTCAACCAGGCCTACTTCGCTTTTCACGGCACCTATGCCACCGGGCCCGCGGCCAGTGCGGCCGACCCCATCGGCGTTGGGCTCACCGCCTTGCGCGATCAGTCGCCCACGCTGCGGGAGTTCGTCCACTTGGTAAGGGGGCTGCGCACCTACGAGGAGTTTGAGCGCTTGATGGCTGAGCAGGGCATCGCCCTGGCCCCCGCCGACTAGGGTTCTGCTGTGGGCCGGATGTGCGACGAGCTGGAGGAATGACCGATGAAGAAGGGTGCGTTCACGTTTGTGCTCCATTCCCACCTACCCTACTGCCGACGGGCCGGCATGTGGCCCCATGGCGAGGAGTGGCTGCACGAAGCTGCGGCCGAGACCTACCTGCCGCTGCTGCGGGTGTTGGCCGACCTGCGGGCAGCCGGCTTGCCTGTCCGCATGACCATCGGGATCACCCCGGTGCTGGCCGAGCAGTTGGCCGACCCTCTGGTGCAGGAGCACTTCCGGTTGTACTTGCAGGAGAAGATCGCCGCGGCTGCCGCCGACGTGGAGCGCTTCGCCCGAGGGGCCGGCGACCCCCAGCGGCTGGCCCTGGCCCGCTTCTACCAGGAGTGGTACCAAGGTGTGCAGCACGATTTCGACGAGCGCTTCGGCGGCGACATCGTGGGTGCGTTCCGCGACTTGCAGAAGGCTGGGGCGGTAGAAGTGGTCACCTGCGCGGCGACCCACGGCTACCTGCCGCTGCTGGAGCGCGATTCGTCCATCCATGGGCAGTTGGCGGTGGGGGTGCAGAGCTACCGCCGCCACTTCGGTCAGGCGCCGCGGGCGATCTGGCTGCCGGAGTGCGCCTATCGGCCGGCCTTTTTCCGCTGCGAAGGGGCGGGGCGCGTGCGCAAGCCTGGCCTGGAGGAGTTCCTGGACGAGGTGGGGATCGGCCTCTTCTTCACCGAGACGCACGCCATTGAGGGTGGGCTTCCTGTGGGCAAGGCTACCGATCAGGTTATCGGCCCCTATGGCAACATCCCGCAGCGCTACCTGGTGCCCCTGGCCGACTACGTGGAGCCCACCCTGCGTACCACCATGCGCCCCTACTGGGTGGCCGGGGTGCAGGTGGCGGCCGTGGGGCGCGACAACCGCACCGGCATGCAGGTCTGGTCGGCGGACCACGGCTACCCGGGCGACGCCGACTATCGTGAGTTCCACAAGAAGGACGGCGTATCGGGGTTGCAGTACTGGCGGGTGACCGGCCCCCGGCTGGACTTGGCGGCCAAGGAGCTGTACCATCCCCAGCGGGCTGTCAAGCGGATGCAGCGTCATGCCCAGCACTTCGCCAGCTTGGTAGAGGAGTCGCTTGCCAGCTTTCACCGACAGACGGGAGCTGTGGGGCTCATCGCCGCCAACTACGACACGGAGCTCTTCGGCCACTGGTGGTTTGAGGGGGTCTCATGGCTTGGCGAAGTGCTGCGCCGCTTGGCGGCCAGCGAGACGGTGCAGCTCATGACCGCCAGCGAGTACTTGGACGCCCACCCGCCCACGGATGTGCTGGCCTTGCCGGAGAGCTCCTGGGGCGCCGCGGGTACCCACTTCACTTGGGATAACCCAGACACGCACTGGATGTGGGGGCCGATTCATCAGGCTGAACGGCGCATGGAGGGGCTGGTGGAGCGCTTCCCGCAAGCGAATGCGGCAGAGCGCCAACTGCTGAACCAAGCCGCTCGCGAGCTGCTTCTGCTTCAATCCAGCGACTGGCCGTTCCTGGTGACCACAGGGCAGGCCCGGGCGTACGCCATCGAGCGTTTCACCAGCCACCTGGAGCGCTTCACCCGCCTGGCCGACCGCTTGACGGCTGGGCCCCTGGATCAGGTTGCCTTGGACCTGGCGGCGGAGTACCAGGCGCTGGACAACCTGTTCCCAACCATCGACTACCGGGTGTTCGCGACGCGGGAGAACCCCGCGCAGGGAGACTAGCACGGAGGAGGCAGCGGCCATGGCCGAGAGACAGCGGGATGCAGTCTGGCGGGCAGAGATGCGAATCGGGTTCGACTTCAACTGCGTGATGGACGAGATGCTGGGCGCCGGCCTGGGCCTACAAGAGGCGGAGATCGTGGCCTTGGAGCCGCGCCTGCAGGGGGCGCTGGCGGTCCTGGCGCAGCAGCGGCGCGACCCGGTGCCCCACCAGGTGGCCTGGCTGGATCTGCCCTACCGCCAGCCCTGGCTCCCGGACGTGCTGGCCGCGGCCGAGGCGATCCGGGCCCGCTTTGGCAACCTGGTGGTGTTGGGCATCGGCGGCTCGGCCCTGGGGAACATCGCCCTGCAGACGGCCCTTAACCATCCGTTCTACAACCTGCTGCCGCGGTCGGCCCGCTCTGGGCCGCGGCTCTTCGTGCTGGACAACATCGATCCAGCGCTGGTGGCTGGCCTGCTGGAGACGATCCGCCTGGAAGGGACCTGCTTCAACGTCATTTCTAAGTCGGGGACGACAGCCGAGACCATGGCCCAGTTCCTGGTCTTCCGGCAGCAGCTGGAGAAGGCGCTGGGGCCGGCCTATCGCGAGCACTTGCTGGTGACTACTGACCAACGCCGCGGCTTCATGCGGCAGATCGCCGATGAGGAGGGCCTGCAGACGCTGCCCATCCCTGACGGGGTGGGGGGGCGCTTCTCCGTCCTCTCGCCGGTGGGGCTGCTGTCGGCGGCTTGCTGCGGCATCGACGTGCGGGAGCTGCTGGATGGGGCCGCCTTCGCCGACGAGATCTGCCAGGGTGTGGACGTCTGGCGCAACCCAGCGGCTATGAACGCGGCGGTGCAGTACCTACTGTATGGCAAGGGGTATCATATCGCAGTGATGATGCCGTACAGCCAGGCCCTGCGGGACGTGGCAGACTGGCACCGGCAGTTGTGGGCCGAGAGCCTGGGCAAGCGAGTGATGGTGCATGGGCAGGAGCGGCGCGTGGGCCCCACGCCGGTGAAAGCCCTGGGGGCCACGGATCAACACTCACAGATCCAGCTTTACGTGGATGGCCCGCGGGACAAGGTGGTGAACCTGCTGAGGGTGCGGCAGATGGCCGCCCAGGTACCCATCCCCGAATTGTACCAGCACCTGGAGGGAGTGGCCTACCTAGGGGGCAAGGAGATGGGCCGCCTGCTCGACGCCGAAGCGGAAGCCACGGCTCTGGCCCTGCGGGACGCCGGCTGCCCCAACTGCACGCACTGGATGCCGGAAGTCAACGCCTTCACAGTGGGGCAGCTGCTCTACACCCTGGAGGTGCAGACGGCCATCGCTGGGCGCCTGTGGGGCGTCAACGCCTTCGACCAGCCCGGCGTGGAAGCAGGCAAGCGGGCCACCTACGGGCTGATGGGCCGGGTTGGCTATGAGGCGCAGCGCCAGGCCGTGGAAGCGGCGGCTGCCCGGCAACGGGC
>JAAYZY010000053.1 GCA_012514615.1 Chloroflexota bacterium
CATGGTGACGCCTACGTGGGCGGTGTCGGCCCCAAACCAACCCGGCGCCACTTGCAGGTAGAAGTAGGCCAGGGGGCTGTACATGATGATCTGGAAGACGGAGTTCAGGGCCACCAGCATGGCGCAGTACTCCGTATCGCCGCCGGCCAGCATGTTCCAGATGAGGACCATGGCGATGCAGCGGGCCAGGCCCACGATGATGAGGCCGGTGCGGTAGTCTGGCAGGTCGGGCAGGAAGGCCCAGGCCAGCCCAAACATGATGGCCGGGCCGATGATCCAGTTCAGCACCACCGAGACGGCGAAGAGCTTCCAGGCGGTGACGATCCGGCCCAACTCCTCGTACTTCACCTTGGCCAACACGGGGTACATCATCCACAGCAGGCCGACGGCGATGGGCAGGCTCACCGTGTCGATGCGCAAGGCATCGAAGGCGTCGGCGATGCCGGGGAAGAGGTAGCCCAGGCCCACCCCCACGGCCATGGCCGCGAAGATCCAGATGGGCAGGAAGCGGTCCAGCAGCGAGAGCTGGCCCATCACGCTGGGGCGCGGGCCTGCCGCAGCGCGCGACTGATGTGCATCGGCCATCGTATCCCCCTCCTTCGAATCGTGCGTCGTTGAGCTGCCTAGAGCGCCCTCGGCCTAGCAGCGGTTGGGGTTGGCTGGGAACCAGCCCTTGCGCACCCGTTCCACAGCTGCTTTTACCCTTCCCTAGCACTCATTCGCCTGGGCCGCCTGCAGCCAGCCCTTGATCTCTTCCTTGCGCGGGATGCGCCCCGACGATACCACCTGCTCGTTGATGACCAGGCCCGGCGTGCCGAGGATGGGGTACTGCATGATCTCGGCGAAGTCGGTCACCTTCTCCACGGTGGCCTCCAGGCCCAACTCCTGCAGGGCGTCGCGGGTCAAGGCTTCCACCTTCTTGCAGTTGGGGCAGCCTCTGCCTAACACTTTGACGATCACGTCTGTTCCTCCTTCGCTATGCTAGGGTGCTTGGTCGACGAGCCCCGCTTCCTGCAGCCGAAGCCACAGGGCCTCTCGCTTGGTGGCGTGGGCCGCGGTGAAGAGCGGCGTGCAAGCCGAGACCTGTACCTGTCCCACGATGAGCTTGTTGGCGAAGATGAAGCAGCTCCCTTCGCCGCAGTCGCCGCAGGGGCCGCCGGGCAACAGCCTGTACACCTCCAGGGGAGTCAGGCGGCGGCGCGCCTGGCGGCTCGGGCGGATCGTCTCCCGGTGCTCCCACACGTCGTTGATGAGCGCAATCACCCGGCGCAGCGCCGCCTCTGCCTCGGCGCGGTCTAAGAAGCTGCCCAGGGCGATCTCGTGGGGACGCACCACCACAGCCCAGCGCTCCAGCCGCCAGTTCAGGGCTGGCACCCGCGGCTCGAACTGCGCCCCGGGCCAGGCGGCGTTGAGGTAGGGCAGGACGGGGCTCAGGTCGTCGGTAAACCGGACGAAGGCGGTCCAGCGCTCTGTACCCGGGTCGCACGGCGGCGAGGTGATCTCCAACTCATACCGTTCTAGCAGCATGGCCCCTACCTCCGCGCTTCTTTCTCACCCTCTCAACTAAGGCCCAGCGCGTCCAGGATGGCTTGCTTCACCGTCTGCACATCCTCATCGCTGAAGGAGAAGGATGGGCCTTTCTTGATGCCGCAGTCTTGCTCGATGGTGATGGAGCGTGTGGGCTGGAAGCCGGCCCCTTCTACGATCTTGCGGGCGCAGTTCACGGCGCAGCCATCCACGGTGATGATCCGTTGGGCGTTCAGCGTCTTGCCCATCACCGATTCGGTGCGCGCAGGCAACGCCCCCAGGCAGAAGATGCAGGCCTTCTGCGGCGTGACTTCCCTCATCACTTCCAGGCCGGCTAGGCCCGAAAGGGTGCCCACATTGGACATGCCCCCGAAGCAGACAAACAAGGCGTTCTCGGGGCTGGTTGGTTTGGTCTGTTGTGGTTCTGCCATCAGTCGGACTCCTCTTGGTGTGGGTTTTGCAGCGCCTCAGGGGAGATCAGTCTGCTGCTGTCCTTCTCCTCAGGACCAACGCAACCGTAGCCACCAGCGCCGCGCCTGCCACAAACAGCGCGGGGACTCTGGATCCTCCCGGCGCGGATGAGGCTTGGTTTGCAGGCGAGGCCATGGGCTCAGGGGTTGTGGCGGGTGCGGGTCGGGTGATTGAGGCTGTGTAGGTTGGCGGCCACTCCGTCCCTCCCGTGGTCAGGTATCGTTCGATGAGCGCCGTGGCCTCTTCCCGAATGGCCTTCCCCAGCAGGGCGTCCTCGCCCATGAACAGTTCTGGGATGGTCGCATCCTTCGGGGCCACCCCATACGCGTTTTCGGTCGCCAACAGCAACTCGTAGATTGCCGGATCGGAGATCTCTAGCTCCTGCAGTTCCAATTGGCTGCCGAAGCGCTCATGCAACTGAGGGAGGACCTCCGTACGGATCTCCTGGCAGTGGGGGCAGTCCTCAGCGTAGAAGAGCAGGACGCGCACCACTGTGTCTTGGGCCAGGGCAAGCTCCGGCCACAACAAGCCTCTGCCGGCCGCTAGCAAGAAGGCCAGGGCCAGCAGGCGGGAGTGCCCTTGCCACCCCCTTTTTCCTGCGGCTGCAAGGCCACAGAGCGTTCATCACAGGGCCACCATGGCGAGGCCGAACAGGTAGCCGGCCAGGGTGCTGAAGATGGCTACCAGCGCCACGTAGACGGTGGTGCGGCGTCCCCCCATGATCTTGCTGGTGACCAAGATGCTCTGCACCGAGAGCTCTGGGTCGGCCATGAGGTAGGCCAGCAGGGGGCCGCGGTGCATCCCCAGGTCCAGGAACATGCGGGCGATGGGTACTTCCACCAGGGTGGGGAAGTACATGAAGACCCCGAAGATGACGCCCACCAAGTTGGCCCAGACGGTGTTGCTGCCGGCCAGCGTCTGCACCCACTGGGCTGGGATGACGGCCTTGATCACGCCGGCCCCGAACACGCCCACGATGAGCAGGGGGAAGATCTGCTTGACGAAGCGCCAGGTCTCCCACAGCCACCCGCTCAGGTCGTCTGGGGTCAGGCCCCAGCGGGCCGTGGCTGCCACGCCGACCAGCAGCCCGGCCACCGCCACCGCCCGGCCGGTGATCTCCACTTGGATGCTGGCTGCTGCGCCCACTTTGGGCGCGGCCACCAGCAGAGTGAGCGCCACCAGGGCCAGGGATGCCCAGGTCCAGCGGTTGGCCCCTTCCAAGATGCCGTCTAGCCCCAGTTTGGCCGAGACGGCGATGCACCCCAGCAGGAGGATGAGCAGGGTCCCCTGAACCGTCAGGCTGGCCGCGTTCAGCGTTGCCTGCAGACCGGCTGGGAGGTCAAACGGCAGATGTACTGTGGCGTAGGTGCGGGTGAGAAGGTCCACCTGCAGGGTGCCGGCGATGAGGATGCCCACCCACAGGGCGAAGAAGAGCCATACCGCCGGCCGCACCCTGGCCTGCTGCTCGAACAGGCCGCCGTCGGTCGCTTGGTCGCCGCTGCGGAACAGGGCCGCCATGATGAGGCCGATGCCGATGCCAAAGACGAAGGACAGAACGATGCGGGCGAGGGCAAACTCCATGCCGATGGCGGCGCCGGTGTAGGCGATGGCCAGGATGTTCACCGCCGGGGCGATGAACAGGAAGGTGATGGCCGGCCCCAAGCCCGCGCCCCTCCGCCAGATGCCGGCGAACAGCGGCAGAACGGTGCACGAGCAGACCGCCAGCACAAAGCCGCCTACGGCCGCGGCCGGGTAGGAGATGTAGCGAGGGGCCTTGGGCCCCAGGTAACGGGTGACAGCTTCTTTGGGAATCA
>JAAYZY010000527.1 GCA_012514615.1 Chloroflexota bacterium
GCTCTCCCATCCTCCCCAGCCGCTTCGCCATGACCGTCTACGGCTTCGAATCGTACTTTGGGGAAACGCTGCTGCCGGTGGGCACAGAAGTAGATGCCTACGACCCACAGGGGGTGCGTTGTGGGAACACCACCGTGGAGGCGCCCGGGGCCTTTGGGGTGATGCTGGTCTACGGCGATGACCCGGAGACCGCCGCGGACGAGGGCGCGGAGCCGGGCGATCCCATCACCTTCACGCTCAACGGGGTGGTGGCCCAGCCCCGAGCGCCCTTCGCCCATGTCGCCTATGCAGAAGGCGACGCCCGCCGCGTGGAACTGAACTTCCCAGGGGGGGCCACGGCCACGCCTACCAGGGACGCCAGCCAGGCAGCCCGGGCGTCCCTGCCCCTGATGCTGCACAACCAGCCCTGGCCGTTGGCGGCCACGCCCACCCGCACGCCCACGGCCACTGCCACGGTCGAGCCGGGCAACGTGCGCTTCAGCGGGCTTACCGACCAGGGCCGGGCGGTGACGCTGGAGCTGGACGCCTCCCGCAGCCAAGTGACCCACTTCCGCATTGAGTATGAGGTGGTTTGCCCAGGGGCCACCATGACCGGGCACACCGAGAGCACCTCGCCGTGGGAGGTCACCCATCGCCAGTTCACCATCAGCCTGCCCTCCGGCGCACCGGGCAAAGATGACCTCTTCACCGGCGCCTTCAGCGCCGACTACAGCACGGTGAACGGCACGTGGCTGAAGTGGTTGGTGGAGTACTGGCCGCCGCCGATCCATGTGGCCTGCTCCAACGCCGGAGCCTGGTCGGCCAGCCCCCAGGGCCTGGGGCAGTAGGCGGCCGGGGCGGCGCAGGGGGAGCCAAAGGCCGACGGGGCCTACCCGGCGGTCGACGCCGCGCCGAAATCGCCCGGCCCCAACAGCCGGGCATAGGCCGCCTGCAGGCGCGCGGCCAAGCAGGTTGGGCCGAACCGCTGCAGGGCCTGCTCCCGAAGGGCCAGGCCGCGTGCCCGGGCTGCCGCCGGATCGGCCAGCGCCTCCGCCAGGCGCGACGCCAGGGCTGCGGCGTCGCCCAGCGGGGCGTAGAGCCCCTCAGGGCCCAGCACTTCCCGGTGGACCGGTGTGTCGAAGGCCACCACCGGCAGGCCCGCGGCCATGTAGGCCAGCGCCTTGCCGCTGCCCTCGGTGGCTGAGACCTTGGGGGCGACCGCCACCTGAGCCAGCTTGAGGTATAGCGGGGCTTCGTCGTAGGGCACTGCTCCGCAGAAGGTGACGGCTTCCTCCAGGCCGATCTGCTGGGCTTGGGCGCGGTAGCGCTCCACGTTGGGGAAGCCCATGATCAGGAAGTGGGCCTGGCCGCCCTGGGCCAGGAAGTGAGCCGCGGCGTGCAGCAGTAGGTCGGCGCCTTGGTAGGGGGCCAGCAGGCCCAGGTAGGCCACCAGGGGCATCCCCTCCGGCAGAGCCAAGCGGCGGCGTAAAGCAGCCAGGGCGGGGGCGTCGGCGGGCTCGGGAGGGCCGAAATGGTCTCCATCGGCAGCGTCGGGGGCCAGCGCCACCCGCTGGTGCGCTACCCCGAACGTCCCGGTCAGCAGCGCGGCGGCGTGCTGCGTGTTCACCAGCAGCAGGTCGGCCCGCTGGTCCAGGAACGTCTCCAGCCGGCGGAGGGGGCGGTAGAGCGGCGAGCGAGGCGAGAGGAAGCCATGGTCCACCATCTCCGCGGTCAGGCTGCCCTGGAAGTCGAAGACCAGCGGCACGCCCAGCCACCGGCTCAGGGGCCAGCCAATGAGGGCGCCCTCGTGCAGGAAGGCATGGATCAGATGGGGGCGGAAGCGGCGAGCTTCAGCGAAGCACAACCCGGCCAGCGAGACGTCGAAGGCCAGCTTGCGCCACGATGAACCCACGGCGATGCCCCTCCGCCAGGGCAAGGCTGGGGCGCGGCGCAAGGGGAGCCCCGGCCAGGGGCGTCCGGCGCTGTAGGTGCAGATCTGCAGCTCATAGCCCAAGCGCCCCACGGCGCGGGCCTGATCCAGGATGCGCACGTGGCAGCCGTAGTCGGCGAAGAACGAGGTTGGGACGATGAACAGCACACGCCCGGCCGTGGCTCATCCCCCCTGCCAGAGCTGCAGCCGGAAGCGAATCAGCTCTTTGAAAGCGCGGCTGATGACGTGCAGGCGCGCCCCGGTCTGCGAGCCGTGCTGGCGCGGCAGGTGCGTCACCGGCACCTCCACGATGCGGTAGCCGGCCCGTTTGGTGCGCACCAGCCACTCGGCGCTGAAGGTCGCCCCGCGTGAGCCGATGTCCGGCCCGATCTTCTCGATGATCTCCCGCCGGAAGAGCTTGAAGGCGCAGTCCACATCCCGCACGGTGTAGCCGAAGAAGATGGTGCTGAGGAACGACCACCCCTTGCCGTAGAGGACGCGCATCCAGGGGTCCCGCCGGGGGGCGCGGTACCCCGCCACCATGTCGGCGTTCTCCAGGTACGGGATCAGCTTGCTGATCTCCTGCACCACGAACTGCTTGTCCGAGTCGGTGAAGAAGATCACCTCTTTGGTGGCCGCCGCAAAGGCGTCGTAGACTGCCGCACCGTAGCCCTTGTTCACCTCATGCTGCACCAGGCGCACCTCGGGGTGTTCTTGCGCCTTGGCCAGGATCATCTCGGCGGTGCGGTCTTTGCTGCCGTCGTTGGTGACCACCACTTCCAGGTCATCGGTCAATGGACGGCAGACCTCCAGCACCTGCTCCAACATCGCCCCGATGTTGGCCTCTTCGTTGTAGGCCGGCATGCACACCGATAGGCTGGCGAGTCTGGTGGACAATGTTGTGAACCTCCTTGTTCCCTTGTGCCTGTGCAGGTGAGGGGCGGGACTACAAGCTTCCTTCTCCATAGCTGGCGGCCAAGCGCGCCTTGCGCTGGCGCGAGAGACGCTTCAGCGCGGCCTCGCGGCGCAGGGCTGCCGCGCGGTCGCCGCAGGGCTCGGCATAGGCCAGGCGCACCGGTCGGCGAGAGCGGGTATAGCGGGCGCCCCGACCAGCGTTGTGGGCCTGCAGGCGCGCTTCCAGGTTCTCCGTCCAGCCGGTGTAGAAGGTGTCGTCAGCGCAGCGTAGGATGTAGACGTAGGGCACCGCTTCCCCCTGCTGGCGCGGCGGCTAACGGCCCCGCCCCTTGCCTTTCCGCTCCTGGTCCTTCTCTTCCTCTCGCTTGCGCCGGCCGAAGCCTCCGCCCATGCCAAACAGGCTGCCGAAGTAGCTGCCGGCGGTGGGGATCTCAGCCGGGGTGCGCTCGTCCCAATTGGCCTTCAGTCGGTCGGACGCCCACCTGTCGCGCTCCTTCAGCAGGTCGTCCAGCAGCTTCTTGAGCGCTTCTTCGTCCCGGGCTTCCAGCATCTGGCGCAGCCCTTCCAGGCGCTCTTGGTAGTGGCCGATGACCCGCAGGAGGTTGTCGGCGTTCCCCAACATGGTGGAGGCGGCCGCAGCGCTGTCGTTGCCCAGGGCCCCGCTGGTGTGGGCGAAGACCTCGCCAGCCAGGCGACGCATGCCGCCCCACGACGGCGCGGCCACGGCTGTGTCCAGCAGGGCTGCGCCCAGGGTGGCCGGCAGGTGGTCCACATGGGCCATGAGGCCGTCGTGCTCCATGGCGTCCAGGAAGTATGGCTGCGCGCCCATGGTGGTCACCATGTCGGCCACCACCTGCACCGCCGAGGTTGCGGCCTTGGCCGACGGCGTGAGGCAGTACTGGGCGTCTTTCAACAAGGTGGCTGAGGCTCCCTCGGTGCCTTTGCCCACCGCAGCAGACTGCTCCGGCGAGAGGATCGGGTCTCCGCCGACGAAAGAGACCGTCTCCGGCAGGTACTGCGCGGCCCACTCCAGCACCTGATGCTTGAGCGTGGCGGTGTCGGTGACGATGGCCCCTTCTTTGAGGTA
>JAAYZY010000528.1 GCA_012514615.1 Chloroflexota bacterium
CCTCACCCCTTCGTCGGGGCTCAGCAGACGCCCCAGCTTCAGATAGACCGGCTGCGACCCGGGGAAGACGAAGGTCGGCGTGCCGAACACGCCCTGGACCCTCCCCGCCTCGTGGTCCCCAGCCAAGCGTTCCAGGCACGTCGGGTCGGCCATGTCGCGTCGGAAGCGCTGGAGCTCCAAGCCAGCCTCCCGAGCCAGGTGGGTCAGGTGGTCCAGGTCCGCCAGGTCCTGCCCCAGCCCATGGCGGGCCTGCAGCAGGAGGCGGTGCATCTGGAGGAACAGCGCTTCGTCCTGGCGGCGAGCCGCTTCGGCCGCCCAGAACGCCCGCAGCGAGCTGGCGCAGTCTGCCAACTGCCAAGCTGGGTCCCGCAGCGGCTGCTCCCAAACCCGCCAGCGGTTCGGCTCAGGGTGGTTCACCTGGGCCAGCGAGAAGCCTCGCCAGCCCACGTGCACCTGCCCTGGGCGCGCCGCCTGCACATGGTCGAGCCACTCCGTGGCCCGAAAGACGTACGGTCAGGTGTAGTCGTAGTACACCTCAAGCGCGATCATGGCTCCAGCCTACTTGCGCCGCGCTACCCCTGAGCCCGCTGGGCGAACTCGTGGTAGATGGTCGCGGCGTACTTGATCCCCTGCAGGTAGCGCTCGATGGGCATGTTCTCGTTGGGCGCGTGCAGCTTGTTGTCGTGGGCCCCGAAGCCGCTCATCACCGCCGGGTGCGGCACATGGATCATGATCGTCCCCTGGGTGCTGACTCCCATCACTATGGGCTGCTCGCCCCAGACCCGGTCAGCCGCATGGATCACCGCCTGGCTGATGGCCTCGCGCACAGGCGTCTTGTAGGGGTTGGCCCGGCAGGTCTTGACGCGGATCTCGATGTCGTCGAAACCGTGCTTCTTGAGATGGGCACGCAGCTTCTCTAGCTGAACCGCCGGCTCCAGCTTGGGCGGGCAGCGGAAGTCCAGACGAGCTACCCCTTCGGCCGGCACAATGGTCTTGGCGCCCTTGCCGGTGTAGCCCGCCGCCAACCCGTTGATGTTGCAGCTGGCCCCGTAGTGGATCGCCTTGAGGATCTCCAGATCGTCGTCGAAGGGGAAGTCTTTGGTCAAGCCGTAGTGCCGGCGCAGCTCCTCCCGGTCAAAGGCAGCCGCCTCCTGACGCAGGTAGTAGAGGTCATCATCATCGGGCGGGAGGAGGTCGTCGTACCAGCCATCGATGAGGATGCGCCCTTGGCCATCGAACATGGTGCTAAGGCAGTGCACCAGGCGCCACGGCGCGCTCTGCGCCTTCATCAACTGGGCCCGACCGCTCCAGAAGTCGATGCCGTGGCTGCGCACATAGAGCTCCACCCCCAAGATCGCCTTGATGCCCAACTGCACCTCGGGCTTGTTGGCCTGGTTCACGCCGCCATCCAAACCGATGCTGGCATCGCACTGGCAGAGGTCCTGGTGGTTCAGCACCCACTCTTCCAGGTGCGGGCTGCCCATCTCCTCCTCACCTTCGAAGAGGAAGATCAGGTTCACCGGCAGCTTGCCGCGCACTTCTTTGACCGCTCGGGCCGCACGCGTCAGGGCCAGCACGCCAGACTTGTTGTCGGTGGCCCCGCGGGCGTAGATCACGTCGTCGCGGATCGCCGCGCTGAACGGCGGATCTACCCACGCCTCCAACGGCTCCGGCGGCTGCACGTCGTAGTGGCCGTAACAGAGCAGCGTTTTGGCGTTGGGGCCAGCCGAACGGTCTGTGGCATAGACCAGCGGCGGCGCGCCAGGCACCGGCTCCAGATGAGCGTCGGGGAAGCCGTTGTCATGCATCTGGCGCATGAGCAGCTCGGCGCATTCGGTGAGGCCGATCCCCTGAGCGCTGATGCTTGGCTGCCGCAGCAGCTCCTGCAGCTCCGCCACCAACTCGCCCTGATGGTTGTCGATCCAACGGTAGACTTCTTGCATGGTGCTCTTCTCCCATACTTAGCCCTGTCGGGCAGGTGTTTCCCTCTGTTGCTCTTGCGCGCCCCAGCACCGCAGCTGGGCGTGCTTACATGCGGCCGTACTCCCACATGATGGCCGCGGCGTACTTGACGCCCTTGATGTAGTGCTCCAGGTCCACCGATTCGTTGGGGGCGTGGAGGTTGCAGTCGGGCTGGGCAAACCCGGTGAAGACCGTGGGCATCCAAACATGCTTGAGGATGGTGCCTTCGGCGCTGACGCCATGCACCACCGGCAGCTTGCCGAACACCGTGGTCGCGGCCTTGATGACGGCCTGGCTGATGTCTTCCTTGACGCTGATCTTCACCGGCGGCTCCGGCGTCCCGTGTTCCAAGATCACCTCGATGTGGCTGAAGCCGTGCCTATCCAGGTGGCGGCGCAGCTTCTGGATCGCCTTGGCCGGGTCGATGAAGGGGATAAGGCGGAAGTCGATCTTGGCCCGCGCCTCGTTGGGCACGATCGTCTTGCTGCCGGGCCCCTGGTAGCCGCTGGTCAGGCCGCAGATGTTGCAGGTAGGCTCGTAGGCCCGCGCCTTGAGCGCCTCCAGGCCATCCCGCCCCAGGGCAAACTCCTTGAGCCCCCACTCCTGCTTCAGGGTGTTCATGTCCAGCCGCTTGGCGTTCTCTTCCAACTGGCTGATCTCTTCCTCGCCCAGCTCGATGAGGTCTTCGTACCAGCCCTCGATGAGGATATGGCGGTTGGCGTCCACCAGGGTGTTGAGCGCCCGCACCAGCTCCCAGGCCGGCTGGGGCACCAGCGGGGCGTTGAGGCTGTGCACATCGCTGTTGGCCCCCCGGGCCACCAGCTCCACGTAGAGGACGCTCTTCAGGCCCAGCTCCACCTCGGGCACCATCTCGCTAGGGTTCACGCCGCCATCCAGGCAGTGCATGGCGTCGGCGCGCACCAGGTCGGGGTTGGCCTCAATGAAGGGGCCCAGGTGCACCGAGCCGATCTCCTCTTCTCCCTCGGTGAGGAACTTCACCCCCACGGGCAGGTCGCCGGCCGTCTGCAGCCAGGCCTTGGCGGCCTTGATGAAGGCCATGACGCCAGACTTGTTGTCGGTGGCGCCCCGGCCCCAGAGGCGGCCGTCGGCGATCTCCGCGCCAAAGGGGGGATGCACCCACTTCTCCAGCGGCTCTGGCGGCTGCACGTCGTAGTGGGCGTAGGCCAACATGGTCTTGGCGCTGCTCTTGCTGGGCACATGGCCGATGACGCAGGGCGGCCCCCCGGCCAGGGGGTAGGCCCGGGCATCGAGCCCATCGGCGTGCATCATCTGCACCACCAGGTCGGCGCACTCTTCCAGGCCCAGGTTCTGGGCGCTGACGCTGGGCTGGCGCACCAAGCGCTGAAGGTCCGCGATCAGCTCATCGCGGTGGGCATCCACCCAATCGAAGGCAGCCTGCAGCTGCGGGTGAACCGTGGTCATGGCCTACCGTCTCCTTGTCGATTCTTGAAGGGGGCGCCGGCCCGGGCGGGCCGGCGCCCCTAGGGTGCTCAGGCTGGGATGACCCGATCGTCAGGGCCATGCTGGCTCAGGTAGCGGCTCAGGCGGCGGCTGCCCTTCGGGGTGACGATCATGGTGCTGATGGTGCGATAGCCGTCCACGCCCGGCCGGTAGATCCCCGGCTCGTTGGAGAAGACCATGCCCGGCTGGGCCAGGGTCTTGTCGCCGGTGGAAAGCCAGGGCGCTTCGTGGGCCTGCACCCCGATGCCGTGGCCGATGCGGTGGCGGATGGCGTCGCCCAGGCCAGCGTCACGCAGGACGGCCAGGGCAGCCTCGTCAACCGCTTCACAGGGCACGCCAGGTCTCAGCGCGTCCACTGCCGCCTGGTCGCAGTCCCACGCCGCCTGCAGACAGTGCAGCTGGTCGGGCGTGGGCTGGCCCACCACAAAGGTAGCCGCGCTCTCGGCGTGGTAGCCGCCCACCTGCGCCCCCACCCCCACGATGAGGGTGTCGCCAGGGCGGATGCGGGTCATGCCCGGTTGGCCGTGGGGGAAGGCTCCGCGGGGTCCCGCATGGACCGTCAGACCCACGCCGCCGGGGTAGGAGTTGGGCATGTCTTCCACCTCCTCCCGAATCTTGGCCATGGTCTCCGTCTTGACGATCTGCACCACCTCGATCTCGGTGATGCCGCTGCGATGCTGCTCGGCGACGGCCCGGCGGGCCACCGAGACGGCAAAGTCAGCATAGCCGGCCGCCCATTCGGTCACCTGTAGCTCCGGCTCGCTCTTGATGTGGCGCATGATGTTCACCTGGCTGTCTAGCCGCAGCAGCGGCTTGACAGCCTGCAAGCGCGGGAACATGGCCGCGCTTGTACCGTCGATGGCCAACCGTTGGGCCGGGATCTGCTGCATCATCCAGATCTCGGCCGGGACCTCGCCCGGATACTCCCAATACCAGCGCACCTCGCCCATGCCGTTGCCGGCCACATGCTCCGCCTCCAAGAACGGCACGTAGAAGGTGCAGTCGCCCTGCGCCGGGATGTAGAAGCTCAGGGCGCGCTCGCTGGGGCTGTGGAAGAAACCGGTGGCCCAGTTGATGTTGGGAGCGCTCAGCAGCAACAAGCCCTCCAGGTCCTGGCTAGCCAGGTAGCGCTGGATCTGGGCGATTCGCTCGGCATAGAAGGCGCGGCCCAGATACGGTTGTCGCTTGGTTGGTTTGTTCGTCGGCATCGCTTACGCTCCTATCCTTCCGCCGGCAGCCTCTTGAGGCTCCACCGTCGCCCGCCCGTCTGCGCCAATGCGCACCGTGGCCTGCGCGCGCCCGGCCCGGGGGCAACCCACCGTCAGGTGCAGGGCGGCCGGCCGGCCAGCCGGCACCTTCACCGTCCACTGTACCGTGCAGTTGCCCAGCGGCCAATCGTAGAAGCGGGTGTAGGCGCGCGTGCGACCGCTGCGCCCAGCCAGGTGCCCCAAGTCGGTGTGGGCCTGTCCCTGCACGAAACGCATCCCTTCGGGACCCGTCAGCTCCGCCGCCACCGACGGGGCCATCTGCATGGCCACGGCCTGCTCGCTCAGGTTGGTGGGCAGGAAGCCAACGTTGTCCACCACCGCTTGCAGGTGGAAGACCCCCTCACCCTCTGCGGCGACAGCCACGTCTCGCAAGCGCAGCTTCGGCGCGGCGGCGGCGTGGCGAAGGGTGAACTGGCAGTTGGCCCGCGCCTCTTCTTCCAGGTAGCGGCCCGGCGGCGGGTTGCGGAAGGTGAAGATGCGCTTCCAGCCGCCGATCTCCACCGGCCCCAACTGCGGGTGCTGGAACGGCGTCCAGCGCATGAAGCCATCGCCCTTCAGGTGCTCATCCTGCCACTGCAGCAGCTTGATCTGGTCCTCTTCATTATTGTACGGCCGCAAGGGGAAGAAGTCCTTGCGCTCCACGCCGGCCGCCTTGAACACATCCCACAGCTCGGTGCTGAAACTGATGATGCCCAGCGCCCCGAAGGTCCACTCCAGGGCCGAGCCGTAGCGGCGCCGCTTCTTGTCGGGGGTGAAGTCTTCGAAGACCGAGATGAGGGGGTAACCGGTCTCTTTGACGCCCATCTCGCCCAGCGCCTCGTAGATCGCCTTGTCGTGGCCCAGGAACTCGCTGTCGGGCAAGGTGAGCCAAGGCCGCAGGATGACGCCGCTGTGGGTATGGTACGACTGGATGCCAGCGATGTTGGGGTGGTCCAGGATCCAGCGCACCACCGCCGCCGCCTCCGGCTCGCTGACCGGGAACTCCCCGGCGCCGTACTGCTTCACCTCAGGCTCCCAGTTGGACGGGTAGTTGCGGTTCAGGTTGCCGTCTTGCGGCCGAGGGATCACGAAATCGCCGCCGTCCCAGTCCACCAGCATCCCTTCCGGCACCATGCGGTAGTACTCCCCGCCGGTCTCATCCGGGTCTCGGGGCAGCATCACCCGGTCGTCCTTCTGGCTGGCCTTCCATTCACCGGCGTCGTCGCGGATGCGCATGTCTAGGATGAACCCGTCACCGTTCACGTCGGCGTAGTGCAGGCCGGGGCCGAACTGCTCCTCGCCGGGCAGGTAGCGCCCATTGCCAATCCACTCGTAGAACGGCATGGTCAGGATGATCTCCGCCCCGTCGGGGTTCAGGCGGGGCACCAGGTAGAAGACCTGCTCGTCCAGCAGGCGGGTGGCCGGGGGGTCTTGGCCGTAACCGTTCAGCAGGGTCCACGCGGTGTGCACCACCACGGTGGTGCCGGTGATCTCTTCGGCATGGGTGTTGGCGTCGATGTAGTAGCCGGGTTTCTGGTCGGCCGAACCGGTGTCGGGGTTCGTGATCTCCAGCAGCCAGATGGTGCGGCCACGGTGGCTCTGGCCAATGGCGTGGAGTTTGGCCAGGTGGGGGTAAGCGGCAGCCAGGTCCTGCAGCAGTTCCGTCAGTTCCTGGTAGTTGTAGTAGCGGTCCGAGGCGAGATGGCGGATCTTGGGCATGGCACACTCCTATCTCTCTGGTTCTACGAGCGGCGGCTCCGGCCCCTGGGGCAGGCGCTTGAGCCATTGGGCGGTCCGACTATGGGTAATCCCGCTGCTTGCGTGGTGAGGCAAGACCCTCAGCGGGGTGCGGCCTGAGTCTTTCGGGGGCGTCGATTGTCGACACGGGGACATGCAACCATTATAGCACCGAGCCAAGAGGGTGTCAAACGGCTGGCGGCGACCTCCAAGGCTGTTTCCTTCCGTGAAAAGGGCCTTCGGGCGGCAGCATGCGCGCAGCACCCGGCCGCCCCGGACCCGGGCAACGCTCGTTTGACTGCCGCGCCACGCGGTGCTACACTCCGGCTTGCTGGAGGAAGCGCAGTGAGCAGGCGAGAGATTGCCCAGCGCCTCTGCTGGCTGGCGGTTGCAGGGTTGCTGCTGGCCGCCTGCACCCCGGGGCCGCCGCCCCGAGGCCTGGCGGTGACCACCTTCGCCGGCATGGGCAAGGTGGGGCCCTTGGGGTCATTGTTCACAGGGTGGTAGAATTGGTGTAGAATGTAGAGGACGGAGTAGAGCGGTGGCCATGGGGGGGGTTGGGGGGAGGTAGGATCATGCGGCTGAACTTGCTTCTGCCACGGGTGGAGCCG
>JAAYZY010000529.1 GCA_012514615.1 Chloroflexota bacterium
GCCACGGGAGACGCCGCCACGTTCGCTGCCTGTGTGGCAGCCGTGCGCGGCAAGACGAAGATGCCTGTGCTGCTGATGGCCGAAGACCCCGCCGTGCTGGCCGCCGGCCTAGAAGCCGAAGGCGGCTGCGGCCCCATGCTGTGCGCGGCTACGGCCGACAACTGGCAGGCGATGGCCAAGCTGGCGGCCGCCAAAGGTGCGCCCCTGGTGGTCAAGGCCGAAGGCGACCTGAGCGCGCTGGCTGACCTCTGTGAGAAGGTGAAGAGCGCCGGTGTGGCCGACCTGGTGCTGGATCCCGGGGGCCGCAACCTGACCGACACCCTCACCCAGTTCACCATATTGCGTTGTCTGGCCCTAAAGAAGAACTTCCGGCCCTTGGGCTACCCCATTATCGGCTTTCCGGGGGAGGCGGCTGGCTCGCTGGAAGAGGAGGCGGTGCTGGCCACCCAACAGGTGGCCAAGTACGGCGGCTTCGTCGTGCTGGATCGTTTCGACCCGGCCTTGGCCTACACCCTGCTGACCCTCCGCCTGAACATCTACACCGACCCGCAGAAGCCGATCCAGGTGAGCCCCGGCCTCTACGAAATCACCAACCCGGTGGGCGAATCGCCGTTGATGGTCACCACCAACTTCTCGCTCACCTACTTCAGCGTGGCCGGCGAGGTGGAGGGAACCGGCCGGCCGGCCTGGCTGCTGGTGACCGACTCGGAGGGGATGAGCGTCCTCACCGCCTGGGCCGCGGGCAAGTTCGACGCCGAGCTCATCGCCAGGTCGGTGAAGAGCTTCGCCGTGGATGGCAAGGTGGCGCACCGCAAGATGATCATCCCCGGTTTCGTGGCCGCCATCTCCGGCGACTTGGAAGATGAGCTGCCCGGCTGGGAGATCATGGTAGGCCCCCGCGAAGCGGTAGACATCCCCGCCTACCTGAAGCAGGTGTGGCAGACCTGATGGGGGACGATTGCCGCCAGGTTCGGCTGAGGGCTTGGCCGGGGCGGCCAGGCCCGTCCGTGGCCAAGCGCCCGAATCGGCCGAAAGGCATGGGCTGACCAGCATGCATCGCGTGACGTTCGTCCCACAAGGGCTCTCGTGCGACGTTCCCGCCGGCGTCACCCTGGCCGAAGCCGCCGAGCAGGTGGGGATCCACATCCACCAGCCGTGCGGCGGCCAGGGCCGCTGCGGGCGATGCCGCGTGGTGGTGCAGGCAGGGGACGTGCGGCGGCGCTCCATCCAGCGTCTCACCTCGGACGACCTGGCCGGGGGCTATGCCCTGGCCTGCCACACCCTGGTGGAAGGCGACTGCACCGTCTTCATCCCACCGCAAGAGGAGATGATCGTTCGCCGCTTGCCGTCGGAACGGCAGGCCGCGCCGATGATCACCCTGCCCTTGGCCTGCGATTGGCGCAGCCGGCCCCCTATCCGCCGCTTCTACCTGGAGATCGATCCTCCGTCGCTGCAAGACAACACCACCGACTTCGACCGCCTATCGCGCACCTTGTCCCTGGCGCACGGCGTCGCCCATCTGCGGGCTGACCTGCCCACTCTGCGCCGCTTGGCGGCAACCCTGCGTGAGGCCAGCTGGAAGGTCACCGCCACCCTGGAGATGTACACCTGGGACCGGCCGGAAGGGCCGCCACGCCTGATCGGGCTGGAGCCAGGCAACCGCGCCGCTGACCCCATCTACGGCGCAGCCATCGACATCGGCACCACCTCCAACGTGGTCTACCTGGTCAACCTGAGCAACACTGAGGTGGTGGACACGGCGGTGGACTACAACGGACAGATCGCCTGCGGCGAAGACGTCATCTCTCGCATCATCTACGCCACACGACCTGCCGGCCTGCAGCACTTGCAGGAGCTGGTTCTTCGCACCATCAACAGCCTGCTGGACCAGATCGCCCAACGCCAGGGGCTCGCCCATCACCAGATCCACAAGGTGGCGGTGGCCGGCAACCCCGCCATGATCCACCTCTTCTTGGGCCTGAACCCCGAACCGATCCGTTTGGAGCCGTACATCCCCACGCTGAGCCACCCCTTCCCGGTGAAGTCCAACGAGTTGGGCCTGCACGTTAACCCCGAGGCCGGGGTGGACTGCCTGCCGGGGGTGGGCAGTTACGTCGGCTCCGACATCACTGCCGGCGTGCTCAGCTCTAAGATGTTCCAGACCGAGAAGCTGACTCTCTTCATCGACGTGGGCACCAACGGCGAGATGGTGCTGGGCAACTCAGACTGGCTCATCACCTGCGCCTGCTCGGCGGGGCCGGCCTTCGAGGGGTCTGGCGTCCATTCGGGTATGCGCGCCAGCGAAGGGGCCATCGAGGAGGTGTGGATCGACAGCCGCACGCTAGAGCCGACCTGCCGCACCATCGGCGGGGCCCCGCCCCTGGGGATCTGCGGGTCAGGCATCATCAGTCTGCTGGCCGAGATGCTCGTGACCGGCATCATGACCAAGGGGGGCCGGCTGCAGAAGACGCTAGATACCCCGCGCGTGCGGCGCGGCCTCCACGGCATGGAGTATGTCGTAGCCTGGAAGGAAGAGACGCCGGGCAAGAAGGAAGACATCGTCATCAACGAGGTGGACATCACCAACCTGCTGCGGGCCAAGGCTGCCATCTACGCCGGCTTCTGCACCCTGACTCGCAGCGTGGGGGTGGAACTGGCCGACGTAGAGCAGGTGCTCATCGGGGGCGCCTTCGGCAAGTACCTGAACGTGGAAAAGGCGATTCA
>JAAYZY010000530.1 GCA_012514615.1 Chloroflexota bacterium
CCTTGCGGCGTCACCGGGCGCCCCGCCACCACCATCCCGCGCACCACCAACCGCTGTTCCGCCTCCAAGAGGTTGCCCTGTGAGTCTCGGAAGGAGAAGCGACCATCCTCCAGCCCCAGCAGGGTCACGTCGCCGGCCGCGCCCTGGGCCAAGGTGCCCAGCTCGCCAGCGCGGCCCAACAGGCGGGCCGGCCCGGCCGTGGCTGCCGCGATCACCTGCTCCAACGACAGGCCCAAGGCCAGGAACTTGGAGAGCGTGGTGGCCATGTCGAATACCGGGCCGCGGAGGTTCAGAGTGTGTAGGTCGGTGCCCAGGCTGTCGGGCAAGAAGCCCAGCGCCAGCGCGCGCCGAGCCACGGCGAAATCCAGCGACCCCGAGCCGTGCCCCACGTCGGTCCAGATGCCCCGCCCGCGCGCCGCCAACACGTCGGGCCGCACCTCGCCCTGGCGGGTGAGGATGGAGGCTGAGGGCCCGCGGTAGACGTGGGTGAGGATGTCGCCAGGGCCCAGCAGCGGCATGATCTCCCGCAGGGTAGCCGGCGGGCGGCCGATGTGCACCATCAGGGGGACGCCGGCCGCGTCGGCCGCCTCCCGTCCGATCATCAGCGGCTCGATGCCTGCCTCGCGTACCCCGTTGCGGGAAGGGCGCACCTTGACCCCAACGATGCAGTCACGGTGAGCCTCGATGGCAGCCACAGCCCGCTCGCAGTCGCACCAGCGGATGTCATCGTACTCGCCGGCCACGCCGATGTCCAGCAGCCCCTGGCTGGAGATGTTCAGGAAGGCCAGCACCCGCACCGGCAGCGCCTCCATCACATAGCGGCGGAAGCCGGGGAAGGTGATGGCCCCAGCCGTGCCAGCGTCCACCCAGGTGGTGACGCCGGAGCCTGGCCACAGCGCCGCCACATCCACGCCCAGGGCCGACACCCCCCAGTAGATGTGGGTGTGCATGTCAATGAGGCCGGGCGTCACGTAGCAGCCCCGGGCATCCAGCACTTGGCGGGCCGACCCCGGCGGCAGGTTTGCCGCCACGTGGGCCACATTCCCGCCGCACAGCGCCACGTCCAGCAGGCCATGGCGGCCGGCGGCAGGGTCGATGAGCGTTCCCCCTTTCACCAGCAGGTCATAGACGGGGGTGGTGGAATCGTGTTCTGTGGTCATGTCACCCTCAGTGCCCCAACGCCGCCTCAAAGGCGGTGATCATGACGCCTGGCTCCACCGCGAACCCCAGCTCCCGCAGGGTGCGCTCCAGCGCCGCCAGGGTGGGGATAAGCATCTCCTCGCTGGCTTGCACGCCTTGGTGCGAGAGGCGGAACAGCTTGCCCTTGATCGGTCCAGGCATGGAGCCGGCGATGAGCACGCCCTTGGCCTCCAGGCCCTTGAGGATGTCGGCCTCCTGCAAGCCAACCGGCACACGCACCGCGGTAACGGCGTTGCCGGCCATGCCCTCTTGCGGCCACAGCGCCAGACCTGCTGCCTGGACCGCCTTCCGGACCGCCGCGGCGTAGCGAGCATGTCGATCCCACCGGGGCTCCAGGCCCTCCGCCAACGCCTGGCGGCAGGCTACCTGCAGGGCATAGACCATGTGGGTGGAAGGCACCACCGGGAAGGCCCGCGGGAACGGCTTGCCGAAGAAGCTGTCCTTCCAGCGCTTCAGGTCCAGCGAGTAGCTCTGGCACACCGTCTTGCGGGCGTCCATCACGGCGTAGGCCCGAGGGCTCACCCCAACCAGCGAGAGGCCGATGAGCGAACCCAACCCCTTGTTGCTAGTGCAGACAGCCAGGTCAGCGCCCACTTCGTCCATCTTGAACGGCACGCAGCCCACCGACGAGATCACATCCACCATGAAGAGCGCACCGTGTTCGTGGGCCAACCGCGAGACGTCCTCCAGGGGGTGCAGCACGCCGGTGGAGGTCTCTGAATGGACGATGGTCACCAGCTTCGGGCGCACCTTGGCGATGGCTTCGCGGACGGCATCGAGGTTGGCCGGGCCGTCCCAGGGCCCTTCCACCACCGTGGCTTCGGCTCCGGCGCGGCGGGCGATGTCGACCGACCAGCCGGCGAAGGTGCCGTTGACCAAGTGCACGGTGGGCTCGCCCCGCTCCACGACGCTGACAACGGCCGATTCCAGACCAAGGCGGCCGGATCCGGGCAGCAGGGTCACGTGGGAGGCCGTGCCGAAGATCGGACGCAGCATCTCCAGCACGTCTTCCAGAACGGCGCTGAAGGCCGGGGCATGGTGCGTGGTCGCCGGCTGGTTCAGGGCGGCCACCACGCGATGGTCCACGGCGATGGGGCCAGGAGTCATCATCAACATAGAATCACCCTCCTCTGAGTTGGCCGTTCAGGCCAGCAGGTCGGCATAGGCGAAGATCGCCGGGGTGCCGCCAGTATGCACGAAGACGACGTTGTCCGCTCTTCGCCAGCGCCCGCTGCGCACCTGATCGATCAGGCCAGCCATGGCCTTGCCGGTGTAGACTGGGTCCAGCAGCAGTCCTTCGGTGCGCGCGGTCAGGCGCAGAGCATCTAGGCCAGCGTCGTTCGGCGTGGGGTAGGCCGGGGCAAAATACTGGTTGAAGGCCGGCACATCGTCGGCGCTGAAGGTGAGGGGCAGCCCCAGCAGGTCGGCCACGCCGTTGGCCACCCGGGCCACCCGGGCCCGGGCATCCGGGCCGTGGCCTCCGTGGTAGACGCTCCAGACCGGCAGGTTCAGCCCCAAGGCCCGAGTAGCCACCAGCATCCCGGCCTGGGTGCAGCCGCCGGAGCTGGAGACGATGGCCGCCGGGCGCAAGTCCAGTTTCTCGAACTGCTCCAGCATCTCCAGGATGGCGTTCGCGTAGCCCAGCGCGCCCACCTGCACATCGGTCCAGCCGGTGATGTAGGGCGTGCGGCCTGCGGCCCGCAGCTCCTGGGCCAGAGCTCGCATGCGGGCCTGCTGCTCCTCTTCCGTCCCTTCCACAAGCTCCACCTGGGCGCCCAGCACATGGTCCAACAGCAGGTTGCCCTGTGGGTAGTCGGTGCGCTGGCCGGGCACCTTCCGCAGCACCAGATGGGCTTCCAGCCCCAGCTTGGCGCACGCCGCGGCCGTGACCCGGCAGAAGTTGGATTGCACCGCCGCGCCCACCAACACACAGTCGGCCCCCTGCTCCAGAGCCTGGCCCAGCCTGAACTCCATCTGCCGGGGCTTGTTGCCGCCGAAGGCCAGGCCGGTGGCGTCGTCTCGCTTGACCCAGAGCGCCGGCCCCCCCAACCGTTCCGAGAGACGGGGCATTGGCTCCAGTGGGGTAGGCAGGTGGGCCAGGCAGAGCCGCGGGAAGCCGGCCAGACGCTGCTTCAGCTCGTCCACCGTTAGGGTGGCTGGTTGTGTGGCGTTCATGGGCGATCGTCTCCTCACACTGTGGATTCGTGGGCAGGGGTTTCGGCCTGGCGCAGGAGGTCCGCCACCCTGCGTCCAGTATCCCTGGCAGCGACAAAGACAAGCTCCTGGACTCGCTCCACATCGCCCTGCTGGCAAGCCTCCGTGATCTGCCCATGGATCTCTTGCCGCCAGACGGCTGCCCCAGGCAGGTCGATGTAGAGCCGGTTGTAGTGGCGGGTGTGCGTCCAGAGGTTGGCTTCCAAGAACTGGATCAGGCGCGGCCGTCCACAAGCCCGATAGAGGGTCTGGTGGAACTTGCGGTTGACCTCGTGCAGGTCGGCCCGGCAGCCGTTCTCCAGCAGCAGGTCGGCCTGGGTGTGCAACCCCTTCATGCGCGCCAGGTTCTCCGGCGTCAGACGCGGCACAGCCAAGCCAGACAACAGACGCTCCAGCGTGGCCAGCACCAGGTAGTCATCTTCAATCTCGTCAGGAGAGAGGGCGCGGATCACCTGCCCGCGGCGGGGCTCGGCTTCCACCACCCCCTGGGCCTCCAACAGCACCAGGGCCTCCCGCACCGGCGTGCGGCTGACCCCCAAACGGGCGGCGATCTCCCCCTGATCGAGGGGATCGCCCGGCTTCAGCCGGCCCTGCACCAGGTCGCTGGAGATTTGGTCCAGCACCAACTCACGGAGGGTTCGGCCACGCATGGGGGACCCTAGTGACATGGGCGCCTTGCTCCTTGGGGCAGGCCGACCCCACCCACAGCCAACAACGCCGCAGACGCTGGGTCGGCTTGGTTGTATACTCGTATACGCAGTATACACCCACCGGCGATCGCTTGTCAACCGGCCAGTTGGCAGCCCTTGGGCCCGCCCAGCCGGCGGTTACCTACGACCATGGCGACCCATGGCGCCTACGGCCTGCTCGAAGAACGCCTCAGTGACCCGGGGCAGGCCCTGCCCCCGCGCACGGGCCTCGACGGCGCGCTTGGCCATCCCACGGGCGAACTGCGGTACCCGCAGCAGGCGGGCCAAGGCCGCGTCATCCCACGGCAGCTCGGCGCACTGGGGAGCAGCCAGCTCCGGCACAGCCGGCGGCGCGGGCGGCTCGCCCACCACCAGGACGTTGGTCTGGGCCAACCGCAGGACATTCTCGCAGGTGGAGCCGATGGGCGAGATCGCTTCGCGCTGCGCCCCCAGCCGCCCCACTACCAGCAGCGACGCCCCAACCTCCTGGGCGTACGCCGCCAGACGGTCGTAGGCCTTGCCGGGCAGCACAAGGGTGCCAAACGGCACGCCAGAGTCGGCCACCATCTGCGCTGCCCGTTGCAGGAAGCCTCCGTAGACCTTCTCCAGCCCCTCGTCGATGATCTCGTCGTGCAGGCGCTCTTGGTCTTCGAACTTGAAGGCGTTGGCCTCCTCTGCCGAGAGCACCTGCGA
>JAAYZY010000531.1 GCA_012514615.1 Chloroflexota bacterium
CGACGAGCTGGCCTCATCGATTGTCGAACTCTGCCACCTAAGCGAGCTGGTGGGGCTCATTGCCACCATCTGGAACGAACCACCGGTGCGTACGCCGGACCCTCAGAACCTGGGGTCGTCCCCACGTGGGGGATGACTCTGAGGCTGGCCCAGCACTTCGGATACCGCATCAACGACCTCGCCTGGCTCAAGCTGAGGGAACTGGAGTACCTCTACGCAGACGAGGGCGAAACTCGCGCAGCGTCGGAAGGCCAGTCTGATGCCGCATTCACCATCTAGGGGTAGCCATGACCACGCCCTTTGACCTTCAGGGCCAGCTCTCCATCGACTACTCCGCCCTCGACGGGCTCAAGCCGGAGATAGACCGCCGGGTAGAAGGCGTGGCCGGCATGGCCAAGGTCGATGTTGACGCCAAGGGGGCCGAGACCGCCCTGGGTCACCTGGAGTCGAGGTCCAAAGACACCAGGAAAGAGGTGGAAAAGCCCCTCAAGCTGGATGCGGACACCGCCTCGGTGTCCCGCAAGCTGGACAAAATGCGCAGCGCCTGGGCCAACAAGTGGAACTACGCTATCGACCAGCTGGCCGAACGCCTAAGCAAGATGAAGGTAGGCGATTCAGCTGCCGGCGCCTTCGGCGGGCTGCTCTCCGGCCAGAAAGGCCTCACAGTAGGTGGGGCCATGGCGGCCGGCGGCGTGGCCACCATGGCCTCGATCGTGTCGGGCACCGTGGAGGCGGCGCGGGCCGACGAGCTGATCAAGAGGTCCACCAAGCAGGTCTTCGGCGATGCGGCCGATGAGTACATGGCCCAGGCCGAGAAGCTGGCCGACTCCACCGGCTACATGACCTCCCAGCTGCTTGAGGCCCAGATCGTCCTTAACAAAGCCGCCCAGGCCACCAAGATGGAGACCAGCCCGGTTGAGCCCCTCACTCGGGTAGCCACGGATCTTGCCGCTACCACCGGACTCCCTCAGTACGCCAACGACATATCGGCGGTCACCAAAGCCATCGCCTCTGGGCTACAGGGAACAAGCGGCGCCCTTCTTGACTTCGGCGTCAACCTGGATGACGCGTACGTACTCAGCCTGTCGGTCAACGCAGGCTTCAAGGCCATGGGCGAGGCCATCACCCCGGCCGAGATGGCGCAGGCCCGCTACAACGCCATCATGGAGCAGACGGCCAGCATCACCGGCAAAGCCAGCGAGACCTCCGACGACGTTACCCGCAGCATGATGCAGTTCGATCAGTCCATGCAGGAGGCCAAGGTGGCGGTGGGGCAGGTGTTCCTGCCTATCGTGAAGAGTCTGGCCGATTTCGTAGCCAACATCCCCAAGCCTCTTCTTCAAGCTGGAGTGTGGGCAGGACTCGCCGCCGGGTTTGCCATGACGGTGGCCGGGACCGTGGTTGGGATCAAGGCCCTGGTGCAGAGCATCCGTGAGCTGGGCGCCACCTCCGCTTCTACCGCGGCGACCAACGCAGTGAGCACTGCCACCACGACGGCAGCCGGCGGGAAGCTGGCCGGAGGCATGGGCACGCTGGGAGGCAAGCTGGGCGTGGCCGCCGTAGGGGCCACCATTCTCGCCGAGGGCATCGGCGCCCTCGTCGAGTCTCTCGGCAACAAAGAGAACTACTACGAGAACAAGTACAC
>JAAYZY010000054.1 GCA_012514615.1 Chloroflexota bacterium
AAGCCCAGCTCGGCCCAGGTTTGGTTGCTGACGCGCGCGACTTCGCCCACGGGGTTGCCGGCGCGGGCCGCCAGGGCGCAGGCGCGGATCACCTTCTCCTGGGCGTCGACCTGCGCCTGCAGGTCGGCTGGCAGCTCCTTGAAGCTGAAGAGGGCGGTCTGCTCGTACCAGTAGCCCAAGGGGCCGGTGTAGACGAACTCGAAGAGGATGATGTCGTCTTCGGTGAAGACGCGCTCCAGCGGCGTGGGGATGGTGTAGGGTCGCAGGTCCAGCGAGAACTTGGAGCGTCCCCAGAAGCAGCCTTGGGCCTTGAGCACTTCCTCGGCGGCTGACGCGGCGTCCCACACGCGCCCGCCCGGCCTAGCCACCTGGCCAAAGGTGTACATCCCCTCAGTCATGATGCGGCCGGTGCGGTAGTTCTCTTCGATCTCCAAGGCCGACTTGATGGCGCGCAGGTTGTCGATGTCCCGGCCGATATCCACGAACTCATAGCCAGGCATCTCCTTGTGCACTCGGTCCCATTCGCCCACCAGCCAACTGGCGTTGACGTGCTCCACGCCGATACGCTTCTTGGCCCCGGCCAGCTCCTTGGCGATCTCGATGGCCCGGCCGAAGGCGTCGGGGTCGGGGTTCTCCACCCAGGAGGTGGTGGCCTCTTGGCGGTTCCAGTTGGCGCCGTAGGCCGACCATTGGATGAGGGCAGGCTCGGGGTGCTCAGCGCCCACCACCACGTAGGCCGGGCCGGCCCACAAGACGATGTTGGTGTAGTACTTGGCGACCCCCATCATCCCCGGCGCGCCGTGGGCGGGGATGAAGACCGCCCCCAGGCCCTTCTCCTGCATCAGGGCCTGCAGCTTCTTGATCCGTTGCGCCACATCCTGCTCCAAAGCAAATCTTCTCAGCATCTCAGACTCCTCACATGGGATAGGTGTGGACGTGAAGCTTCTGACGCCTGGGCGTGGGACGCGCGGTCGGGCTTAGGCAGGCGCGGCCAGGTAGGCGTCCATGGCCTCACGCAGCGACCGAACGGTGTGCGGCTGGCCGTAGACCATCTGGAAGAACGCAGGGTGGTGCCCCTGCATGCGGCGGTAGCTTTCTCGCATGAACTCGCGGCCGTACCAGTAGTGGGGGAAGCCGGTGCACCACAGTGGGTGGGTCCAGAAGTGGTAGCGCTTCTCGGCAAAGACCCGGGAGATGCAGGCCGCCTCCATGAGCAGGGTCACCGCCGTCTCCTTGTCCATCAGCCCTTCGTTGCAGTCGAACGCCAGGTTCGTGCTGACGGCCGAGGTGTAGCGGTTGTAGGTCTCGTAGATCTGGTCGTGGACCGTCTCCACCATGCCCAGGGCCTCTTGCCCCACCTCGCACATCCCTTCCACCAGGGGGGTGATGGGCGTGTTGGAGAAGTAGAGCGTCCCTTCCACCGGCAGGCGACCTTGGCGGAAGACGTACTCCCGCAGCGCGGAATAGGTTTGGTGGCCAGGGAACGCCTCGTGGCAGACGGTGTGCTTCAGGGCGGGGATCTGCCAATCGATGTCGCCGTTGAGGAAGACGCGCCCCTGGTAGTTGCGGGAGTAGTAGCTGTAGCCGTGGTAGGGGTAGTTGCGCGGGAAGGTCAACGCCACCTGATGGCCCTCTGGCAGGGGGGCGATGCGTCGCTGGGTCTCCTGCTGCGCCCGAGCCAAGAAGCCTTGGGCCATGCGGTCTGCTTCGTCGCCGCTCACCGACTGTTCGGCGCGCCACCGCGGAATGGCTTGGGCCAAGTCGTCGGGGTAGCCGGCCTCCGCCAGCAGGCGGCGCAGCTCCCCGGCCAGTTGCTCGATGGTCTCGCCCGGCACACGCCGACCGGGTGCCTGTAGGAACGCCTCGACCCGTTGGGCGTAGGGCACGGCTTCGCCCAACCCCTCTCGCACCATGACGGCGAAAGCGGCGAGCAGGTCGGAGATGAAGGCGGCGCGGGCTGGTGGCAAGCCCGAAAGAGCGGCGCGCACGTCATCTATGCGCCGGCCGATCTCGGCCCAGCTCCACGATGGGGTGTCGAAGCCGTAGGAGTAGGTCTCGCGGGAGAGGAGCGGGGCAGTCCCAGTGCGCCGTTCCACTGCGGAATCCAAGGCCAGGGCGATCTGAAGGAAGGTGCGGACCGGTTCTTCGTAGTGCACGTTTGCCTCCCCGCAAACGGCCCCACGGCTGGTCGGGTGCGCAGCGTGCAATGCGGCGGTGTTGCTAGGCAGCTCCCGGTCCAGCGGAGGAGCCTCCGTCGCAGATGGGATAGCCCCATTGTACACGCGAGTCGGGCCGCTGTCAAGCCTCCGTCGTCGGAAGTTGACAGCGGCCCGTGGGTCTCTCGGCAGGGGGCCGGGGGCGTCTCTTGGCAGCCCTCCCCTTTGGCCACAGCCAGCAGGGCTGGGCCTTAGGGGGTCTTGGCCACCTGCTCGGTGGCCAGGTTGGCCGGCGCTTCTTTGAGGATGTAGTCCGTGGAGCCCAGGTTGTGCTCCAGAGCCATCTTGATCTGGCCCATCTCTTCGATGGGCATGTTCAGGCGGTTCTGCTCAGGGTAGGTCTTGAGGATCTTGACCGCTTCAGTGTCGATGGCCACCATGTCGCCGGAGGCCATGACCACGTTGGGGTAGACGTAGGGGCCGCGGCCGTACAGGGTTACAGTGCTGCGGCGGCCGTCCATGAGCACCAGGTTGGGCTGCCAGCCCAGGTTCAGCTCAGGCACCTTCTCGTCGGCGGTCTCGCTGTCGACGTGGAGGTAGTCGCGGTCGTCCAGGTTGATCCAACCGACGCTGAGCTTGAGCGCGGCCGAGAAGCGCCGGGGGTGGCAGCGCATGTTGCAGAGGTAGACGCGCTTGTCGGCCTCGTACATGGTGCGGGGCACCCGGAACGACTTCCACCACTTGCCGTTCACCTCCATGGGCAGCCACTCATCGAACTCCCAGTTGATGAACTCCACGCCGTAGCGCCGCATCACCGGCAGCACCTTCAGGTTGTTGCAGACCTTCTCGGTGGGCCAGTCGCCGCGGCCGGAGAGCTCGCCCACGGTCACCTTGGCGCCGGCGTCCTGGAGTAGCTCGATGGCTGCAGCCAAGAAGGCCAGGTCGGTGGAGAGGGGCGTGGCATAGGAGCAGTTGAAGTTGGGCTTGACCATGACCTTGTCGCCGGGGCGGATGGCCTTCTCGATGCCGCCCAAGAGCTCCACGGCCTTGGCTACAGAGTCGGGCAGGTAGTCGCCGTTGAGGTGGGGCACTTTGGCCACGATGGGCTTGCCGTTTTCGGTGAAGACGTTCTCCGTTCGGGGGTGTGGCTTGAGCATGGAGTCTCCTCTGCTTGAAAGAGTTGTGTTCTCTGATCGACGCACCTTGGTCTTCGGCCCCGCCTGACGGCGCGCCCCTGGGCGGCCCAGGCCAGCGCGGTGGCGGGGAGACGGGCGATGCCGGCGCTCCGGTGCCGGCATCTCTTGCGGCCAGCCCCCGTCTCCGCTCGGCTCAGCCCAGGCCGCGGCCCCGTGGCGCACGGCACGGCGGGGGCTGGACCTACTCCTTACGGCCCTCTTCTTTGGCCACGGCCAGCAGGGCTGGGTCTTTGGTGGCCATGCCTACCTGTTCAGTGGCCAGGTTGGCTGGCGCTTCTTTGAGGATGTAGTCCATGGAGCCCAGGTTGTGCTCCAGAGCCATCTTGATCTGGCCCATCTCTTCGATGGGCATGTTCAGGCGGTTCTGCTCAGGGTAGGTCTTGAGGATCTTGACCGCTTCGGTGTCGATGGCCACCTGGTCGCCGGAGGCCATGACCACGTTGGGGTAGACGTAGTCGCCGCGGCC
>JAAYZY010000055.1 GCA_012514615.1 Chloroflexota bacterium
TCCACACCAACGTCCATATCTGCCAGTTCGCCGTGTTGGAGGACGAGAGCTACATCACCGTGGGTTCGGTGCTCACCAACACACTGCACCCGCTGTGCCCCCTGGCCAAGCCCTGTATGAAGGGGCCGGTGCTGCACAAGCGGGCCAAGGTGGCCGGGGCCGTGGTGGTGGGACCCTACGTGGAGATCGGGGAGGACGCCCTGGTGGGGGCCGGCGCGGCAGCCATGAAGGATGTGCCGGCTGGGCAGGTGGCGGTGGGCGTGCCGGCAAAGCCGATCAAGAGCGTCTTCGACCTCACCTGTCCTTTCGATTGGATCGACCATCCCTACAAGCCGCCGCAGGAGCAGGCCCCTGAGGCCCCACTGCAGGGACCAGCCGGCGAATGAAGGTGCTGTTCATCGTCACCAGCTTCGCCCGCTACGAGGGCGACGCCCACGCCTCGTGGATCGTCACCCTCATCGGGCGCTTGCGGCAGCGAGGCGTGCAGGTGGAGGTGCTGGCTCCTTCGTTCCGCGGACTGGCGGAGCACCAGATCCAGGGCACGCCGGTGCACCGCTTCCGCTACTTCCCGGCCCGCTGGGAGAGCCTGACCCACGAGGACGGCGCTCCCAAGAAGATCGGCAGCCCGCTCTACGCGGCCATGGTCGTGCCCTACCTGGCGGCCGGGCTGTGGGCGGCGGCGCGGCTCGCTCGCCGCGGCCGCTACGACCTGATCCATGTGCATTGGCCGCTGCCCCAGGCGCTGCTGGGCCTGGCGGCGCGTTGGGCTGGGGGTGGTCGTTTGGTGGCCACCTTCTACGGGGCGGAGCTGCACCTGGCCCGCCGGATGCCAGCGCTGCGGCCGCTGCTGCGCTGGCTGACCCGGGCCTGCGACCGAGTGGTGGCCATCTCCACCTTCACGGCGCAGCAGGTGCAAGAGATCACCGGGGTGTCGGCGTTGGTCATCCCTTATGGGGCGGCCATGGAGCCGGCCGCCGGAGCAGCGGAAGCTGCCCAGGCCGGCGGCCCACCGATCATCCTCTTCGCCGGGCGGCTGATCGAGCGCAAGGGCCTGCCCACGCTGCTGCGGGCGGTGGCCTCCCTGGAGCCCCAGCGGGGGGCGGTGCTGCACCTGGTGGGGCAAGGACACGAACGAGCTGGGTTGGAAGCGCTGGCGGCCGAGTTGGGGATCGCCCAGCGGGTGGTCTTCCACGGCTGGGTGAGCCCGGAGGAGTTGGACCGCCTCTACCGCGCCTGCACCGTCTTCGTCTTGCCTTCGGTGGTGGATTCCCGAGGCGACACCGAGGGCTTGGGTGTGGTGCTCATTGAGGCGCTGCGCTACCGCAAGCCGGTGGTGGGCAGCGCGGTGGGCGGCATCCTGGATATCATTGAAGACGGAGTGTCGGGGCTGCTGACGCCGCCGGGCGACGCGCCGGCCCTGGCTGCAGCGCTGGGGCGGCTGCTGGACGACCCGGCGCTGGCCCGCCGTCTGGGCGAAGATGGCTACAGCTACGTGGCCGAGAAGTTCGACTGGGAGCGCATCACCGACCAGATGGCGGCGCTGTACCGTTCTGTGGTAGACGACCGAGGCGGAGGGAGGAACGACTGATGGGCAAGATCCCGCTGGTGGACCTGAAGGCCCAGTACGTGGGCATCCAGAACGAGATTGACGAGGCCATTCGCCGCTGCATCGATCGCAGCAGCTTCATCTTGGGGCCGGAGGTGGAGGCGTTCGAGCAGGAGTTTGCCGCCTTCTGCGGGGTTCAGCGCGCCGTGGGGGTGGATTCCGGCACGGCTGCGCTGCACCTGGCCTTGGTCATCCTGGGCGTGGGGGCTGGCGACGAGGTGATTACCACCACCCACACCTTCATCGCCACGGCGGAGGTCATCTCCCTGGTGGGGGCGACGCCGGTATTGGTGGATATCGCCCCCCGCACCTTCAACATGGACCCGGCGCTTCTGGAGGCGGCCATCACGCCGCGCACCAAAGCGGTCATTGCCGTGCATCTGGCCGGTCAGCCAGCCGACATGGACGCCATCCTAACGGTGGCCGAGCGCTATGGCCTGCCGGTCATCGAAGACGCGGCCCAGGCCCACGGGGCCATCTACCGCGGCCGGCCGGTGGGCACCATGGGCGACCTGGCCTGCTTCAGCTTCTACCCGGGCAAGAACCTGGGCGCCTACGGCGACGGCGGGGCGCTGGTGACCGACCGGAGCGACTACGCCGACAAGGCGCGGCTGCTGCGCAACCACGGTCGGCTCTCCAAGTATGAGCATCTGGTTACTGGCTACGGCTACCGCCTGGACGCGCTGCAGGCGGCCATCTTGCGGGCCAAGCTGCCGCACCTGGCTGCCTGGAACGAACAGCGGCGCGGCCATGCAGCCCGCTACAACGCCCTGCTGGCCGACAGCGGCGCCGTGGCGCCCTACGAACCCCCGGATGTGCGCTCCGTCTACCATCTCTACATGGTGCGGGTGCCGCGGCGGGACGACGTGGCGGTCCTCATGAAGCAGGCTGGCATCGAGGTGGGGGTGCACTACCCCATCCCGCTGCATCGACAGCCGGTCTATGCGAGCCTGGGCTACGGCGAAGGGAGCTTCCCCCTGGCCGAGGCGGCGGCGCGGGAGGTGCTCTCGCTGCCCATGTACCCCGAGCTTACAGAGGAGCAGGTGGCACGGGTGGCCCAGGCCTTGCGCCAGGCGTTGGCTGCGGTGGGAGGGCGGTAGGGGCCATGGATGGGATGCGGGTGTCGGTGGTGGTGCCGGCTTACAATGAAGAGGGCAACATCGGCCGGGTGATCGAAAGCGCCGGGCGGGCTTTCGCCGAGCAGGGGCTGGCCGGCGAGGTCATTGTGGTGGACGATGGCTCCAGCGATGGCACCTTCGGCGAGGCCATCGCGGCGGCTGAAGGCCGCCCATGGGTGCGGGTGGTGCGGCACCGGCGCAACCGGGGCCTGACAGAGGCCATGGAGACCGGCTTCCGCCAGGCGCGGGGCGACGTGGTGATGCTGCTGCCTGGCGACATGGAATCGCACCCGGAGGAAGACATCCCCAAGCTGCTGGCCAAGATGGACGAAGGCTACGACGTGGTGGCTGGCTGGCGGCAGGGCCGCCACGACGGCAAGGTCTTTGCCTCGCGCATCTACAACACCGTCTCCCGCTGGCTCTTCGGCCTGCAGGCTCACGACATGAACTGGATCAAGGCGTTCCGCCGCCCGGTGGTGGAGGAGCTGCTGCCGCTTCGCTCTGACTGGCACCGCTTCGTGCTGATGATCGCCGCCTCCAAGGGGTTC
The DNA here is from genome assembly GCA_012514615.1 of Chloroflexota bacterium. The sequence goes on from JAAYZY010000055.1 coordinate 3,273, forward strand.
CGCATCGGCGAGACGCCGGTCAACTTCTACCCGCGGCGGCAGGGACGCTCCAAGTATGGCTTCTGGCGCATCCCGGTCTCCCTGTTGGACGTGCTGGTGGTGAAGTTCTTGCTCACCTTCAGCCGCAAGCCGATGCTCTTCTTTGGTTCCCTGGGTCTGACCGCGGTGGCCAGCGGGGGCGTCCTCTACCTGTACTTGCTGGGGCTCTGGCTCACCCTGGGCAAGCAGCAGCGTCCCATCTTCTGGTTTGCTGGCGTCTTGCTGTTGGCCGGCCTGATCCTCTTCCTCATCGGGTTTGTGGCCGAGCTGGTGGTCAACCAGCAAGACCGCCTGGACGACATGGACCGCCAGCTGCGTGCGCTGGCCGAGAGGCAAGATCGGGAATGATCCAACGGGCCCGGGCCGCCTGGCGCTCGCATCCCGACCGCTGGGCCTGGCTGCTCCTCCTGCTGCTCATGGCGCTCTACATCGGCTACTTCGGCGCCTTTTCGGTGCTGAAGCACCAGTCGTTCCAGACGCACACATCCGACCTGGGGAACATGGACCAGCCGATCTGGAACACGCTGCACGGGCGCTTTGTGGAAGAGACTCGCCACGATGGTCGCCAGGCCACCCGCCTGACGGACCACTTCGAGCCGATCTTCCTGCTGGTCTCCTTGGTCTTCCTTATCTATGACGATGTGGTCAGCCTGCTGGTGCTGCAGACGGCGCTGCTGGCCTCGGGGGCCGTGCCGGTCTACCTGCTGGCCCGGGGGCGGCTAGGCAGCCGCGCCGCCGGGCTGGTCTTCGCCCTGGCCTACCTCCTCTTCCCGGCGCTCCAGGCCGCCAACCTCACCGAGTTCCACGCCAGCCCTTTGGCGGTGCCGTTCCTGCTCTTCGCCCTCTATTTCGGCGTGCAGCGGCGGCCGGTCTGGTTGGCGGTCTTCGTGCTGCTGAGCTTGGCCACCAAGGAGGAGGTGGCCCTGCTGGTCTTCATGCTGGGGCTCTACCTCTTGGTGGTGGAGCGGCAGCGCGTCATGGGCGCGGTGGTGGCCCTGGCCGGGCTGGCCTGGTTCTACGTGGCCACGTTCGTCATCATCGCCGGCCACAGCCAGGCTTTCTACGTCGGGGTGGACGAAGGCTCGGTCTATTTCAAGCGCTATGCGCACCTGGGCAGCGGTCCCATGGGGATGCTGCGGGCCCTGGTGCAGCAGCCCGGCCAGGTGCTGGCGCTGCTTCTGACCCCAGAACGCCTGGCCTACCTGGGCAAGATGCTGGGGCCGTTCGGCTTCCTGCCTGCCCTGGGGCCTGCGGCGCTGGTCATGACCGCGCCCATCCTGGCGGCGAACCTCCTCAGCGACTACCCGGCCATGTATTCGGGGGAGTATCACTACTCGGCGTTGGTGGTTCCGTACGTGGCGGCTGCGGCGGTGTGGGGGGCGGCCTGGGTGAAGCGGACGTTGACCCAACGTCTGGGCTGGCCGGCGCGACCGGTGGTGGGGGGCTTGTGCCTGTGGTTGCTGGCGTGGAGCGTGGCCGGGCAAGTGGCCATGGGCTGGACGCCGTTGAACCCGCGCCTGGAGTGGCCCCAGGTGACGCCGCACCACCGCCTGCTGGCCCGCTTCGCCGTGCAGATCCCGCCCGAAGCCTCCCTTTCCACTACGCCGCCGCTCTTCCCGCACCTGGACCACCGGGTGACCATCTACGAGTTCCCAGTGGTGCTGGAGGCCGACTACGTGCTGGTGGACGCCGCCTCCACCACCGACATGCACCCCAACGACTTCCAGCAGGCGGTGCTGCGGCTGTTGCGGCGTTCCTACTGCGTTCGAGATGCCGCCGACGGCTATCTGCTGCTGGCGCGGGCCGCCCCTGGGGCAGCCTGCCAGCGCGAGCTGCCGGACGCCTTCTTCGACTGGGTGCGGGCCGGGGAGGCTCAGCCGGCCTACCCGGCGCGGGTGGAGTTTGACGGGAGGCTGCGCTTCTTGGGGTTCGACCTGGTGGACCAGCCCAAGTGGGGGCTCACCAAGGTGCGCATGTACTGGCAGGCTCTGGAGCCGCTGGAGCAGGACTACCTGCTCTACCCGTTCTTCCTGGACCGGCGGGGCGATGTCCGGGAGGATACCACGCAGCGGCCCCTGGCGGCCACCCTGTGGTACCCCACCAGCTGCTGGCAGCCGGGCGAGGTGGTGGCGGTGGAGACCGTGCCCTGGGATCTGGGCCCATGGTGGGGCCTGGGCCTGGGCGTGCTGGCTGCGGATGCGGCGTGGCCGGATGCCCACGAGCGGCTGCCGGCGACGTTGGAACTGGCGGAAGACCCCTGGCGTCTCTTCGACGGGGGCACCTGGGTGCGCCTGCACAGCTTTGCCCGGGAGCGGGGCGCGCTGCGACTGGTGACCCCCAACGGCAAGCGTATGCCCGACCACTCCTTGGAGGCTCGCTTCGGCGAGGCCATTGCCCTGCTGGGCTACGACGTGCGCTCTGCCGAAGGCCCTGAAGGGCCAGCAGTGGAGCTGACCCTCTACTGGCAGGCGGTGGCCCCGGTGGACCGCCCCTACACCGTGTTCGTGCACCTGACCGACGGTGCGGGCCAGCGGGTGGCCCAAGATGATGCCCAGCCCAACTGGGATGGCCCCGTACCGGCCGACGCTTGGCGCGTGGGCGAGGTTGTCAAGGACACGCACATCTTGCGGCCCAGCGGGGCGCTGGATTGGCCGCCCTACCAGGTGGCGGTGGGGTGGTACTGGTGGGAAACCGGCCAGCGGCTGCCAGTGTGGACGCCAGACGGCGGCGCGCCCAGCGATCACTTGACCTGGGCAGTGGAGTGGGATTCCGGTGGCAGAAGGTAGCACGGGCAAGGCAAGCCAGCCACGGGTCTGGGGCGTGTTGATCCTGGCCCTGTGCCTGCTGGCCTTTGCCCTGCGGGTGTACCGCCTGGACGCGCAGAGCCTGTGGTACGATGAAGGCGTCACGGCCTACCTGACCACGCTCTCGTTGCCCGCGCTGACCGCCTGGACGGCAGACGACATCCAGCCGCCGCTCTACTATGCCCTGGTGTGGGGTTGGGCGCGCCTGGCCGGCACAGGCGAGTGGGCCCTGCGCTTCCCTTCGGTGTGGGCCGGGGTGCTGGCCGTGCCGCTGCTGTGGTGGATGGGGCAGCGGCTAGGGGGCAGCCGCGCTGCCGGCGGCGGGTGCGCCTTGTTGGCGGCCGTCTCGCCCCTGCATCTCTGGTACGCCCAGGAGGCGCGCAACTACACCCTGGTCACGCTGCTCTGCCTGGCTGCCAGTCTGGCCCTGGCGGCGAACCTGGGCTGGCCGCGGTCGGGCTGGCGGCGCTGGGCTCCATACGTTCTGCTGATGACAGCGGCGGTCTACACTCACTATTTCGCCTTCTTCTGCCTGCTGTTCCATGGGATGTTTGCCTTGCTGTGGGCCGCCTTACGCCCAGGGCAGAGGGCTGGGCGGTGTGCCCTGGCTGCGGCGGCCGCGGTGGTGGCCGCGTACCTGCCCTGGCTGCCGTTCGTGTGGGCGCGCTGGCAGGCCGACGTGAGCTACTGGCCGGGCAGCCTGAAGCTGGGCGAGGCCTGGCGCAAGGTGGCCCTCTCGTTCTTGGGGGGCGAGAGCTTGCTGGAGGCAGAGGGCTTGCGCCTGCTGCCGTTCTACGGGGCGGCCCTGGCGGTGAGCGTCTCCGTCTGGGCGGCGACCGCCTGGAAGGAGCGCCGCCGGGCGGGCGAGGGCTGGCCGGGCCTGTGGGGGCTGGCCTTTGCCCTGGGCTACGCCGTTGTGCCGGTGGCGGGGCTCCTAGCCTTGGCGCTGGTCACGCCCAAGTTCAACCCGCGTTACGCCATGTTGGCCTCGCCGGGGGTCTTGCTGCTGCTGGGCGGGGCGCTGGGGCGGGCCCTGGCCCTGCGCTCGGGCCGCGCTCTCTGCGCTGCGCCGGCCGGGGCGGCTGTGCTCTTCGTCGTCGGCGTCTCTGCCTATGCCGGCTGGAACCTCTACCACGACCCAGCCTTCAGCAAGGCCGACTTCCGCGGGGTGGCGCGCCACGTGCGGGGCCATGCCGCGGCCGACGAGACGGTGGTGCTGGTATCGGGGCACATGGTTCCGGTGTGGGACTACTACTGGCCGGGCAGCCCGCGCATCCCTGTGCCGCCGCTGCGTATCCTGGATGCCCGTGATCCCGTGGGCTGGGAGGCCGCCGAGACGCTGAACGACGCCCTGGCCGGCCGTGGCGGCGCTTGGCTGGTGCTGTGGCAAGACGACGTGGTGGACCCCAGCGGCATCGTCGCCTACCTGTTGGAGCGGGGTGGGCAGCCCCTGCCGGTGGACGCTGCCTTCTGGCACGTGGGTCTGCGCCACTATGCCCTGCCGCCGAACCTGGACCTGCCGCCGGCGCCGCAGCCGGCCCAGCCCAGCCAGGGGACGTTTGGGGGGCAGGTGGCGTTCCTGGGGCTGGATCAGCCAGCCCCAGGGGAGGCGGTGGCTTACTGGCGGGCGTTGCAGCCGCTGGCCGACGATTGGCTGGTGTCGCTGACCCTGGTGGATGAGCAGGGCCTGGTGTGGGGCCAGGCTGACCGACGGCCCTCGTCGTACGCTTACCCTGCCTTCCGTTGGGAGGTGGGGGAGGTGGTCCTGGGCCGGTATGCGCTGCCGGCGGTGCCAGGCGCGCCGCCAGGGCGCTACACGCTGCGCTTGGCGCTGCATGCGGCGGCGCAGCCCGACGGGTTGGAGGCGCTGGATGCCCAGGGGGCATCCCTAGGCCGTTGGCTAGAGGCAGGTCGAGTGCGCCTGGAGCCCCCGTCCGAGCCGCCGTCGTTGGACGCCCTGGCCATCCCCCAACCGGCGGCAGAGGACGTGGCCTTTGGCGGCCTGCAGTGGTTGGGGTACGGGCTGACGCCAAGGCAAGGGGAGCCGGGGGCAGCCTTGACCCTGACCGCCTTCTGGGAGGTGCAGCAACCGCCGCCGGCCGCCCTGGGCCTGCGCGCCGTCTGGCGGCAGTCTGGTCGCGAGCTGGAGTCGGCGGAGTTGCCGTGGGGCGGGGGAGGGGAGCCGCCTGCTGCCTGGCCGGTGGGCGGGCGCTTCCGCACCCAGGCGCGCCTGCGCCTGCCTTTGGCGGCCCAAGCAGGCGCCGCCACCCTAGAGTTGGAGTTGCGCCTGCCGGGAGAGACAGAGCCAACCGCGGTGGTGACCCTGGGTCAGGTGGAGGTGCAGCCTTCTCAGCGGCGGTTCGAGCTGCCTGCGCCGCGCTGGCCCTCGGGGGCGCAGTTTGGGGAGGGGATCGTTCTGCTGGGGGCTGACCTGCCGCCAGCGACCATCTCCCCCGGTCAGGCTCTGCCGCTGACGCTTCACTGGCAGGCCAGGGCAGAGATGGAACGCTCCTACACCGTCTTTGTTCACCTGTTGGGGCCAGATGGCCGGGTGGTGGACCAGGCCGATCACGTGCCCAACGGCGGCGCCCGACCCACAAACACCTGGCTGCCGCCGGAGGTGCTGACCGAAGGGGTGACGCTCCAGGCGCCGGCGGGGGCGGCGACGGGGGAGTACTGGATCGAGGTGGGTTGGTACGACGCGGCCCTGGCCGGCTTGCCGCGGCTGCCGGCTGCCGGGGCCGGCGGGGCGGCCCCGGGCGACCGAGTGCTGCTGGGGCCATTTGCTCTGGGGCCCTAGGCGGCTTTTGACGAATGGCCCACCGTCTGGTACACTGACGCGGCACGCACCAGGCGGCCAGGTGGGTTTGGGCCGCATGATGTCGAGGAGAGAGCGCTTTGAAGCGGATTGCATGGGCCTTGGGGATCGCCTTGGGATTGCTGCTGATGCTGGGGCTGAGCGGCTGCGCTGCGCTGCGCCCACTCCTCAGCGAGGTTGTCTTCGAACCGTCGGTCATCTCGCCCAACGCCGATGGGGTGGACGACGTGACCCACATCTTCTATCGGCTGAGCCGCAGCGCCGACGTGTCGGTCTACTTTGTTGATGCCCAGGGGACACGCCACTACTTCCGCCAAGGCAACCGCCGCTCTGCAGGGCGCTACGACGTCTACTGGGGCGGCGTGATCCGCAGCGAGGCGGAAGACACGACCCAACTGGATGAGCATACCGTCTGGGCGGCGCGGCAGCGCGTGCTGCCGGATGGCGAATACCAGTGGGTGGTGGAGGCGGTGGATGACGCCGGCCGCACGGCCCAGGAGAGCGGCGCCCTGGTCATCCAGAACGCCGACACCACAACACCGGAGCTTCAGGGCTTCTCTGTGTCGCCCCACGTCTTCACCCCCAACCAAGACGGTATCGACGACCGGGTGTCCATCTCCTACTTCCTGACCAAGCCGGCTGAGGTGCGGGTGAACCTCGTTGGCCCTGAGTCGGCGCCTGAGGATCGCCAGCGCCGCTTCCCCATCGCCGAAAAGGAGCGGGAGGTGCGGCCGGGTGAGGTGGGCCTGCACCTGTACGACTACGAGGGCGGCGTGGACCGAGGCGCTGATCCCCCGGCAGACGGCACCTACTGGCTGGTGGCGGAGGTGGAGGACCGGGTGGGCAACTACGTGGTCTATACCAGCACCCTCACCTTCCAAGAGGGGGGGGTGCCCCGAGCCGACATCGTGCAGGCCAGCGTGGAGTTTGCGCCCAAGATCGTGCCCCTGGGTGGGACGGTCTACTTCACCGCCACGGTGGAGAACTTCGGCTCGGTGCCGATCCGCACTACCGGCCCCACGCCCGGCACTGCCTACCAGGGCGACCAGAACTTCAACACCCTGGGGCACTACGAGGAGCCCGGCGCCTGGCGTTTCGGCATCGACTTTGAGACCAACTCCACCGGCCGCCCCTACCCCTACCGTTTTGCTGTGGGCAACGACGACGACCTAGAGATCCGGATCGTGGATGGCCAGGATCTGCGCTACCTCCTGCCGGGGCAGCGGGCCGTGGTGACCGGCAGCATCACCATCGTGGATGTGCCGCCGCGCAACCCGCTCTACTTCTGGGGCGGCCTGATCCACGAAGACGTGAGCATCGAGGCGTTCAACGACCACGTGGACCCGCAGCAGATCTCCGTCGGTTTCTGAGCGTGGCGTGGGGGGCTATGAGACCAAGCCTGGCCGTCGTCATCGTCAGCTACCGCACGCCGGAGCTTCTGCGACGCTGTCTGGCCTCGCTGGGGGCGAGCCTGGCCGCTAGCCCGGAGATCGCTGCCTCGGTCTGGGTGGTGGACAACGCCTCCGGCGATGGCAGCGCCGAGATGGTGGCAGCCGAGTTCCCCCAGGTGCGCCTCCTGGCCCTGCCCGAGAATGTTGGCTTCGTGCGGGCCAACAACTTGGCCCTGCGCCAGCTCGGCTTCGCTGAGGCCGGGGCCACGTCGCCGGACTTCGTTTTCTTGCTGAACCCCGACACGGAGCTTCCCGGCCACGCGCCCGCGCAGCTCCTCGGCTGGCTGCAGACCGCCCCCGAGGCAGGGCTGGTGGGGCCGAAGCTCCTCAACCCCGACGGCTCGCTGCAGCATGGCGCCTTCGTCTTCCCCTCGCTGTGGCAGATCCTGCTGGACTTCTTCCCGCTCCACGGCCGGCTGCTGGAATCGCGCCTCAACGGCCGGTACCCAAGGCGCTGGTACGCCGCAGACGACCCGTTCGCCGCCGACTTCGTCTTAGGGGCGGCCATGATGGCTCGAGGGGAAGCCGTGCGCCGAGTGGGGCTGCTTGACGAGCGGTTCTTCATGTACTGTGAGGAGATCGACTGGTGTCGCCGTTTCTGGGAGGCGGGCTGGTCGGTACACTGCCTGCCCCAGGCTGAAGTGCTGCACCACGGCGGGGCCAGCACGGGTCAGTTTCGGGACACCATGTTCGTGACGCTGTGGCGGAGCCGGTTCCTCTTGTTCCAGAAGTGGGCCTCTCCAGCGTTCCTTTGGGCGGCGCGGCGGTTGGTGCGCCTGGGCCTCTGGGCAGCAGAGCGGCGGGCGCGAGCCGCGGCGCGACGCGGGGCGCTCTCGGCGCAGGAGCTGGCAGAGCGACTGCATGCCTACAGACAGGTGGCGCGGCTGTGATGATGGCGGGAAAGAGACCTAGGGTGGTGGCCGTGGTGCTCACGAAGGACGAGGAGCGGCACCTGCCCGACTGCCTGAAGAGCCTGGCCTGGGCCGACGAAGTGCTGGTCTTCGACTCGTTCAGCGGCGACCGCACGGTGGAGATCGCCCGGCAGATGGGGGCGCGGGTGGCGCAACGGCGGTTTGTGGACTACCCGCGCCAGCGCCAGGCCGCTCTGGAAGCGGCCGGCGGCGACTGGGTCTTCTTTGTGGATGCTGACGAGCGGGTGACGCCGGAGCTGGCAGCTGAGATCGGGGAGGTGATTCTGCAGCCAACGCCTGTGGGGTGGTGGGTACCGCGGCGCAACATCATTGTGGGCCGGTGGATCCGCCACACCGGGTGGTATCCCGACTACCAACTGCGGCTGATGCGCCCCAACCGAGCCCGCTACGACCTCTCCCGCCAGGTGCACGAGCTGGTGGTGCTGGAAGGCGAAGAGGGTCACCTGCGATCGGAGATGGTCCACTACAACTACGACACTTGGGGCGAGTTCGTGCGCAAGCAGTCCCGCTACGCCCGCTTCGACGCCCGCATTCTCTGGCGCGAAGGTGTGCGCCCTCGGCCGTGGAAGTTCGTCACCCAACCCCTGCGGGAGTTTCGGCGGCGCTACCTGACGCTGCAGGGGTACCGCGACGGCCTGCATGGCCTGTTGCTGAGCTTGCTGATGGCCTACTACCAGGTGTTGGTCTACACCCAACTGGGGCGCGTGCAAGAGGAGTAGCCGCTCGGGGGCGCGGCCAACGACGTTGACGGAGGAGCAGCGCTGTGCTATACTGCAGCGCGGGCCGCAAGGGCCTTCCCTGACGCTGGAGGGGCGAAGCGAGCTTGCCCCGGCAGATGGGGGGCCAGGGAGGCCCGCTCCGGCAAGCGTGGAGCGTGAGGAGGGGCTGTGGCCGGGCCGGACTCTGCCGTGCTGATTCTGAACCAGAACTACGAACCCCTGGACGTATGTGGCTGGCAGCGGGCCATGATCCTGATCGTCAGCGGCAAGGCCGAGATCGTCTCCAACGGCCGCGGCGTCATCCATACCCCGTCCGCTGTCTTGGCTTTGCCCTCGGTGGTCCGCCTGCGCTACCTCATCCGGCGACCGCACCCCCGGGTCAAGCTCAACCGCAAGGAGATCTTCCGACGAGACGGCTACGTCTGCCAGTATTGCGGGGAACACACCCACAACCTGACGGTGGATCACGTGATGCCGCGATCCCGTGGCGGGCCCTACACCTGGGAGAACCTGGTGAGCGCCTGCCCCCGGTGCAACCGGCGCAAGGGCGGCAAGACCCTGGCCGAAGCCCACATGGCGCTGCAGCGTGACCCGCGGGAGCCTCGGGCCACCCTGCGCTACCTCTTCTTTAGCCCGCAGTACCGCGGCTACGACGAGTGGCAGCCGTTTCTCATCGGTTGGGGCGACTGGGACTGGGAGCAGCCTTAACGGCAGCGGGCGGCAAAGACCACACCGCCCGGACAGAGCGTCCGGGCGGCTTCCTTGTCGCTTGTGGGGCCATGGGCCTGGCCTAGGCCGCGCACACCTGCCTGAGGATCTCCGGGTAGGCGGCGTCGATCAGCGCTTCGACCTCCAGGGCCGTCTCCCGGTAGGAGTCCAGGTCACTGCCGTAGGGGTCTTCCACGTCACCGCTGCGGCCAGCCACCTCGGTGAGGAGGAGCACCTTGCCGTGTTCCTCCGGCAGTTGTTCCAGGATAACGCGGCGGTGGTCCTCCTCCATCACCATCACCAGATCGGCCTCCTGCACCTCTTCCACGGTGAGCAGGTGGGCTCTGTGGCTGTGCAGGTCGATGCCGTGCTCCGACATGGCGTGCAGGGTGTTGGGGCTCACCGGCGCGTCCTCAGCGGCCCAGGTGCCCGCCGAGCGCACCTGCAAGCGGCCTTGCAGGCCGTCTTCTTCCAGCTTCCTCTGTAGGAAGCCCTCGGCCATGGGAGATCGACAGATGTTGCCAGTGCAGACCACCAGGATGGTCGAGGGCATGGTTCCTCCCGCCGGTCAGGCCAGTTCTGGTTGGATCAGGCCGTAGTTGCCGTCGCGGCGACGGTAGAGCACGTTGATGGCCTGCACCCGGGCGTTGTAGAAGACGAAGAAGTCGTGCCCCAGCAGCTCCATCTGCTCGATGGCTTCCTGTTCCTCCATGGGGGTCATGGCAAATCGCTTGACGCGGGCGATGGTGGGCGCTTCTTCCACCTCTTCCTCGGCCACAGCCTCGACGGGCTGGCCCCGCCCGCGGTTGTACCGCTTGCCCTTGAAGCGGTTGATGCGCTGCACCATCTTGTCGGTCACCGCGTCAATGGAGGCCAGCATGTCGGCGGTGCGCTCCTCGACGCGCAGGATCGTCCCGTTGCTGCGGATGGTCAACTGCGCCACTTGGCGGTGTTCTGCGCTCTTGGTGTTGGCAGTCGCCAGCTCGATCCTGGCTTCCGCAATGCTGGGGAGGTATCGGTCCAGCTTGCCGACTTTCTTATCCACATACTCCCGGAGGGTGTCGGTGATCTCGACGTTCTTGCCTTTGATGATCGTCTGCATAGACGAGCCTCCTTTCCCACAGAAGGTTGTGGTATCTCCATTGTACGGGGATTGCGAGGCGTTGTCAAGTAGGTGCCGGGCCGGCCTGGAACACGGCGCGGTCAGAAGGGCCTTGCGGCCCGTGGATGGAGCGCCGCGCCGCCCACGCGGCGTGGTTGGGGGCTACTCGGGGTTGTCGGCTGTCTCCAGCCGCCGCCAGACCCAGAAGATGCGCTGGAAGACGGTGAACGAAGCCAACAAGAAGATGACCCACAAGGCGAAGGTGACCTGATTGAGCAACAGACCGACGATGAGAAGGAAGAGTCGCTCAGGGCGAGCGCCCAGCCCCACCTTCACGTGCGCCTGCAGACCTTCGGCGCGAGCCCGGCTGTAGCTCACCATCAGGGAGCTGGTGACGGCAGCGAAGACCAAGATGGCCTGGGCGTCGTTGCCGTGGTGCAGCGCATTGACCAGCAGGCCCAGGTAGACCACCACCTCGGAGAGGCGGTCCAGCGTGGAATCGAGGAAGGCGCCAAAGGGCGACTCTTGGTAGGCCACCCTTGCCAGGTAGCCGTCCACGGCATCCAAAGCGGCGCCCATGGCCAGCACCACCCCGCCTGCCAGCATGCGGCCCTGGCTGATGAGCACGGCTGCTAGGGACGTGAGGATAAACCCGAAGACGGTCACCTGATTGGGGGTAATGTGGAGCTTGTGCAGCACACGCGCCACGGGGTCGAGGATCGGCTTGGCCAACGCGCGGAGACGGTCGTGGAACATGGCGTGTGGGCTCTCCTGAGCTTCTGGCGGCTGGGCCGCCGGCTGATGATGCGCCATGCTACAGCA